>DAIRSD010000094.1:0-12828 GCA_036804625.1 Aureliella sp.
AGCAGTTAGGGAGCCCCGGATCGGCAGCACCGACATCTGCAATTGCGAAAGGAAATGCAAGCTGCGGTCAAGAAGGAGGATTATGCACGCGCCAGTCGGGATCGTGACGTGATCCAACGCATCGAGGACGGCGACGAAAGCGTCTGGTCGGACCTGGACAAGGAATCAAGCGGCCAGTCCTTGGGATGACTTATGCCTAGAACGCAAAATTTGCTTGAGAGCTGGGTTTTGATCTAGCAACCGTTGACGGGGTGCGATTTATTACGAAGGCGTTACAATAGTTCATCGCCCTGGCACCCGATCTTTGCAAAGGGGCGATTGGTGGCTTGGCCGCATAACGTTGTCATTTCTTTTTGATGCTCGGAATACTTTGTCTACTGTGGAAATCAACGATTTAGTTAGCAGATGCGGAGAATGGCTCAGGGGTACAGGCCCAGAGTCGGATATTGTTATTAGCAGCCGTATCCGTCTGGCTCGCAATCTGGCTGACTTTCCGTTTGTGCGCCGAGCTTCTAAAGAAGAGCGGACGCAGATCGTTAAACTTGTGGAAAAGAAAATTCAGTCGGTGGAGGACTGGTCCAAACTGCTCTTTCTTCGCGTTGGCGGTTTGAATGATATCGATCGACAATTTCTGGTTGAACGGCAACTGATGAGTCTGGAACTGGCCGAAGGTAGCGGTGACCGAGCTGTAGCCATCGATCCCGAGGAGCGATTTAGCGTGATGATCAACGAAGAGGATCACTTGCGCATTCAGGTCATGTGTAGCGGATTGGACGTACATCGTGGGTGGCAACAGATAGACGCGCTGGACAATATCCTTCAGCAGCGACTTAACTACGCATTCCATGACGAACTGGGCTATCTGACGGCCTGTCCCACTAATGTGGGAACCGGTCTACGGGTCAGTGTCATGCTGCACCTGCCGGGACTGGTGGTTACTCGGGAGATTACCAAGGTTTTTCGCAGTCTGCAAAAAATCAACGTCACCGTGCGAGGCCTCTACGGTGAAGGTTCGCAGTTCATGGGCGACTTCTACCAGGTTAGCAATCAAATCACACTTGGGCGCAGCGAAGAGGAATTAGTTCAAACCGTCAGCGAAGTGGTACCGCGAATCATCGAATACGAACGTAAGGCCCGACAGTTTCTAATGAGCGAAAGCGGCCAAGATCTACATGCCGATGTCAGTCGCTCGCTGGGAGTATTGTCTACCGCTAAGAAAATCAGCAGCGAAGAGACCCTGCACTGCCTTTCCAAAGTTCGCATGGGAGTGAATCTTGGATTGATCCGCTCGATCGACGTAGCCACGATCAATCGATTATTCGTTCAAACTCAGCCTGCGCACTTGCAAAAGCTGCGTGGCCAAGCTCTGTCAGCGTCCGAGCGCAACGTCGAACGTGCGAACTACCTGCAAGCGCATTTACCAGCCAGCAACAACTGACCATCGACTCGACCGCAGTAAATCAGCGACGGATCGGCGAAACGTTAACCTTGGCTCGGCATAGATAGTGGTCAACAGTCATGTAAAGCCAGCCAGCCGGTGCTATGGTGCAGTTGCTGGTCCTTTCTCCGGTTGCAAGGCGACCCAGCAGTTTTCCGTCCGGGTTGAATACATAGATTCCGCCCGGTCCGCTGGCCCACAAATTCCCTTGGCTATCCACTTCCAATCCGTCAGGCAGTCCTGGTTCCTTGCCTACTCGATCGGTAGCGTCGAACAGTACTATTGATTCTCCCAGTGTGCCATCCGCTTTGACTTCAAACCGAGTCCAATTGGCCTGCTTGGGATTGGACTGTGCTACATATAAATGTTTCTCATCTGGTGACAGGCCAATGCCGTTAGGTCGTTCGATGCTACTAGTCATCAAAGCAATGTCTCCCGATGGCTTGATGCGATAAACACCGCAAAAGTCTTGCTCGCGACGTGGATCTTCAAAGCCAGCAGGCAGTCCGTAGGGCGGATCGGTAAAATAGATATCTCCATTGCTCATCACAACAGCATCATTGGGGCTATTCAAGCGTTTGCCATCAAACTTATCGGCCAGCGTGATCTTGCCTCCACCCGGTGTCAGCGCGCTGACCCGCCGATCTCCGTGTTCGCACATACACAAACGTCCCTGCTTGTCTACAAACAATCCATTGCTGCCCGGTTCATAGCCATAGAAGGCAACCCCCGTATATCCCGATGGATGCATGAACAGACTGATTTCACGCCCCGACTCGGCTCCAGGTTGATACTTGAAAATAGAATTGCGAGGGATATCGGTAAATAGAAGATGTCCATCCGCACCGCCCATCCAAACAGGACCTTCAGTCCAAGTAAAACCTTTACCAATCACTTCGATCTTGGTCTCAGCCGTTACCAGTTTGTCGAACTCAGGCTCCAATCGCTCGATGGAACCGATGGTTTGCTGAGCCGTCGCGAAAGGCCCCCAAAAAGAAATACCGCAGGTTATTGTTCCCAAAACAACGAACCGTAAGTCTCGCCAACTCATGATTACCTCTTTGAGTGTTTATCGGTTGCCGAAAGAAAAAATTGCCGCATTAGAATCGCTTGCGCTGACTATCAAATAAATCGAATCGACGCAGTTGTGGACCGGTCGGAGATCAAAAATATTTATCGTCCAGTCAGTTTTCGGATCAGGTCAACTTCGGATTGTCGATACGGGGTGCCATCGTCTCGAGACACATCGTGAGACCAGGGATCGGGCTCCGATGTGTAGCGTTTGTTCCATGAATCCCAGGGATAGATCGTCTGTGAGCGTCCAGCCACCAATCCACAATGGATAGCTGCCACATTCTTCTCTTTGAAGTAGGGCATGATCGTTTCAAAGGTGCTACCCGAACCACGAGACATATATTCGGTGCACAAAATCGGGCGACCGGATTTCTTGAGCCACTCAACCGCCTTTTCTGGTTTGGGCATCGGATCATAAGTGTGAAACGTGATGACATCGGATCGCTCCAACATCAGCTTGTCCAGCGGATGGACAGGCCGCAGTCGATTCCCAACGTTGACCCATGGCCCTGATGTTAATGGCTGCGAAGGGTTGACCTGGCGCGCCCAGTCAAACACTTTTCCAAGCAGAAGCAGATGGGCCGCCTCTTTCTCTCGAAGGGACCAGCCCTCCTTAGGCTGATACTGGGGCACTGGATTGCCTGGTTCATTCAGCAGATCCCAAGCCAGGATGCGAGGATCATTCCGGAAGTGCTTGATGACACCCTGGATGTAAGGCTTCAGTTCTTCGTGTCGCATCGGGTTCTTTTGAATATCCAAGTGAGGACTTTGCACCCATCGAGAATTGTGAACATGTGGGACGGGCTCCTGTTGCGGCCCAAGCTCGGGAAACGGATTCCAAACGCTGTCCAGCAGCACAAACATGGTCTTAATGCCATGTCGATCGGCGATCTGCAGGTACTGATCCGTCCGCTCGAGCAGGCCCTGAGCATCCTGAGACCACAACAAATCATGCAAGTAGACTCGCATGGTGTTCAGACCGATTTCTGCGGCCCAACCCAGTTCGTGATCGATGGCTTGCGGATCAAAGGTTTCTGCCTGCCACATTTCCAATTGATTGGATGCGGTGCTGGGAACAAAATTCGCACCGGCCAACCAACCTTGCTCAGCGTACCACTCATTGGCCCGCTGTGCGCTCCACCTACCCTCCGAAAGCTCCCATCGTACATCGTCCACAGGATCATCCGCTCGGCTTTCAGCGAACAAGCAGAAAATCGCAATGGTGACAAGCAGAAGACGGAGCTTGTTAGAATTCAGTCGCATGAGATCCCCCAGAGATGTATGCCATGTAGCAATATTTGCCTCAATCAGTTTCGCTTGCAGCTACTAAGGAAACAAGCCCATCTCCTGGTAACAGACGGCTATTTTATTGATCGCTCCAACCAGGGCTGCCGTCCGCAGATCAGCCTGCCCATCCAACTTGAGCCATGTTTCGCGAATTTGTTGGTAAGCCGTAGCCATGGTCTCTTCCAGACCCGAACGCACCAAAGTCAGTTCATCAGCACCCTGAGCAAAATTCTGCTGTTCTTCTGGCGAAAAACTCTTGCCGGTTGCCGCTTCGACTGCAGACAATAGGCGTCGGAAAGCCAATTCCTCAAATCGCTTTTCCATTCTCCCAAATCGAACATGCGATAGGTTTTTTAACCACTCGAAGTACGAAACAGTGCCGCCTCCAGCGATCAGGTATGCATCTGGTATCTCCCTGACGTTTCGCGACAACAGGATTTCGTTGGCTCGAGCGGTGGTAGGTCCATTGGCCGCCTCGCCGATTATCCTGGCCTGAATTCTTTTTGCGTTATCGACTGTGATGACGTTTTCCATGGCCGCCGGTATCAGGATATCGCAGTCGCACTCCAAGACGCTAAAATCTTTCGGCATCAGAGTGGAACCAGGAGCCCCGACGATGGACCCGGTGTCGCGGCGATGCTGATCGATAGCCTGAATGTCTAGACCATCAATGTTAGTGATCGTTCCTGCCAGTTCACCAATAGCCACAACTTTGGCACCAGCCAGAGCGAAGAAATTGGCAGCGTGATATCCTACGTTTCCAAATCCCTGAATGGCTATTCGCTTGCCTTCAATCCCAGGGGACAGCCCTATTCGTTCCATGTCCTTGGCTATGGAACATACCTCGCGAATCCCGTAGAAGACGCCCAATCCCGTGGCCTCAGTTCTACCTCGAATCCCTCCCAGCGCAATGGGCTTACCCGTGACAGTGGCCATCGAATTCAGTTCGCTGCCATTGCGCGTCTGATAGGTGTCGGCCATCCAAGCCATTTCAGTCGCGCCCGTCCCCATGTCAGGTCCAGGCACATCGATTCCAGGACCAATCAAATTCCGTCGATGCAGTTCAAAAGCAAATCGCCGTGTGATTCTTTCTAGTTCGCCAGCCGAGTAAAGTTGGCGATCGATGGCCACACCACCCTTAGCACCTCCATAAGGCACATCGACAATCGCGCACTTATAGGTCATCAGTCCGGCCAGAGCCATGACTTCGTCTTCGCAAACCCCTGAGCTGTAACGAATGCCGCCTTTGGTAGGCAACTTGTGATTGCTATGCTGAGCCCTCCAGGCGTGTATGACCTGGATCTGGCCGTCGTCTCGTTCCACTGGAAACGCAAAGTGACCAACAAAATTGCATTCCCTTATTTGCCTCAGAAGCGACTCTGGGTGCTTAGTCAGTCGCGCTGCAACGTCGAAATATCGATTCACCTGCTCGACAAAACTAACTTGCTTTGACATGGTAGCGAGTCTCTTTTCGTGTGCCAGAACTTTTTTGGGATGGCTCAGGCAATCATTAGCCGAGCCAACGAAAAGTATATCAACAGGGTGACCATATCGGTAGAAGCCAGCGCGACTGGCCCAGCGGCCACTTGCGGCTCGCGATTCAATAGCCGAATCAAATAAGGCATCAGCATGCCGATGACCGACGCACAGGCAACGCTACTGGCGATGCCAACCAACAAACAGGCGGCTACTGGCCACTGGCCAAGCCACAAGAGCGATACCGTTGCTACTGCAATGGCACAAGCGGCCCCCAGATAGATACCTGTCATCATTTCTAGACGCAGTTTTTTAAGCAGTTCTGGCACGGTCGGTTGTCGACCGCTTAAGAGTCTTACCGCCAAGCTGACCGATTGAATACTGCCACTTTCGGCCAAGGCCACCACAACCGGGATGAACAAAGCCAGCGCCACAGCTTTTTGAAGTTCAGCTTCGAATAATCCAGATAGAAACGCTGCCATCAGCCCACCAGCGATGTTAGCGAGCAACCAAGGAAAGCGACTACGAAAGGCAACCACTGACGAAGTTTGTTTGACGGCATCTAAATGGACCCCAATCAGTTGGAACAGTTCATCATTGCCTTCGCGCCGATCCAAATCGCTTAGCTCCTCGGTGTACAGCTCGATATCGACTACTCCAAGCAGATGCGACTGACCGTCGATAACCGGAAACGCGAGCAACTTGTGAAACATAAAAAACTCGCAGGCATCCAGTACCGTAGCCGAATCAGAAATCGTAATCACTTGGGTGACCATGATCTCCTTGATGGGCCTAGACGGGGCGTTCAGAAGCAATCTTCGCGTAGGCACAACGCCTTGAAGGCGATTCTGCCTGTCCACTACATAGAAATAGATGATGCGACTCTCTGGCGGATTCTCGCGTATGGCCTCAAGCGCCTCACCTACCGTCGATTGCACATCCAGTCGCGGCACACTAGTCCGCATGTGATTGACAACTAGGTCATCCAAGTGGTGCTTCGCAGGCGCAGTATTCACCAATACACTCCATTTCTTGACACTTCTCGCTGATCGTACGTAATTTTGTGAATAAGATAGTGCTTGTGCTCAATGAAATCTCGCTCGTGTTCTGATATCCCAGAATTTCCGGCTACGATTACGAGTGCCAAAGACAAGTTCAGTCACCGCAAGAATTTTACTGCCGCGTTCGCAGAACGAAAGGCTGATTCAAGTTCGCAACTACATAAACTGAACGAATGCTATACGCAGACAAACAAGAAACGGCGGTGAATTGGGTGCCCTAGTGCGATTGGCTAGGCATGTCCTGAAAACAAAGACATCGCTCCGCCCAGGACAGACTACATCCCCTTGTACAGTGCTGCGCATTCCTTCGATGTGTTCGAGCAAGAATCTATGTTGTCAATTCCAACGTTCTTAAAGCTAGAAAACACCTGTGGCTCCCATGGAACCACTGCATCAAGAATATGATTCAAGAGAAAAGCTGGCGCTTCGCCTGGCTATATTTTACCCGAAACAGTTACTATCATGAAACCGAAACGATTCAGCGTATTTGCGGTGAGACCTGATTTTTCCTGTGTTTGTATTTAGCTAACGTCTCTGTGTGTATCATGAATACTCGAATTTCGATCCCAATCAGAAGCTGGCTCCTCTGGCTACCCATTCTTTGGGTTGTAGTTCGGTTGAATTCAACTTCAGTTGCCTTCGATGCCACCGCATCCACTCCGGGTTCCGACTTGCAGTGGTATCAGCCTTCATTTTGGCGAACGGTGGACGGAAAGCCTGTTGAAGAGAGTTGGCAATTTACTGAGGACGAAATCCACCTGATTCAGCCTCGTGGCGGCAGCGGCAGCTTAATCAGCCCGCCACTACCGGAAAACTTTGAAGTGAGCTTTCAGTGGAAGATTGAACCTGGCGGCAACAACGGACTGAAGTATCGGGCTGGCTGGTTTGAAGATCGCTGGTTGGGTATCGAATACCAGTTGATAGATGAACCCATTCCGCTGCCTGAACCGAAGATCGGTTCGACGGCATCGATCTACGATTTGTTCGCGCCGTCACTTGACAAACCGCTCCATCCGGCAGGCCAATGGAATCACGCTAAAATCGTCGCTCAGGGCCATCGGATAGAGCACTATTTGAATCATGTGCTAGTTGCCAGTGCGGATACGGCCAGCTTGCAGTGGCAACTGGCCATCGCTAAGAGCAAGTTTTTCGGCGTCAAGGACTTTGGGCAGCCGCGATCTGGCGACTCAATCATTCTGACCGACAATGGCGGGTTGGCAGCCTACCGAGACTTTCAACTAAAGCTACTGCCACCGCTGGAGCAAGTAAGTCCGACCGTCGCGCGCGTTCCGCAACTGGCCAACGCTTTTCGCAATGGCTGGGCTGATCAGACCTCCATCGTAATTTGGACTCGAACCACCGCCGCTTCAGAGATGTTGACCGGTGGATATGAATTCCTTAACATCCCTGCTGCCCAGGCGAAGACGCTCGGCCAATCGCGGGATTCGGCGATGTTAAATCAGGTGCAATTACCAAGTGGAGCGGCGCTGAATCAAATCAATGGTGCCTGCCCAGGCGCGGAAGGTGAAGTCCGGTTGACGTACTTTCCAGAAGAGTTTCGAACCTTAATCCAATCCACCGCTTGGAGCCGAACAGATGCTCAGCAAGACTACACGCATCAGTGGAAACTAGAAGGGCTGTTACCGGGTGCACGCTATATTGCCATCGTAGAATCTCGCCCCATGGGTAGCGATCAGACTACAGCCTTCGTAAGAGGCGGTTTTCAGACGGCTTCGCCGACTCGAACCCAGTCACCTGTTACGTTTTGTGTCACCACGTGCCACGACTACATTCGGAGAGATGACGGAGATTCGGGCCATAAGATCTATCCTTCAATGAGCCAGCTACGCCCCGATTTTGTGGTTCACGCAGGCGACGTCGAGTACTACGACAAGCCACTGCCTTGGGCATGGACTGTCGAACTGATGCGATTCAAATGGGCAAGACTGTTTTCCCTTCCGAGCAATCGAAATTTCTACTCGAACCACACGACCTATTGGATCAAAGACGATCACGATACGCTCAAGAACGACTGCTGGGCTGGCCAGCACTATGGAGCGGTCTCCTTTGAGGAGGGCGCTGCGATTTTCAACCAAGAGCAATTTCCAAGCTTCCAACCACGGTATCGAACGATTCAGTGGGGTAAAGATCTTCAGTTTTGGGTTCTCGAAGGAAGGGACTTCCGCAGCCCGAATACGATGCCGGATGGACCGACAAAGACGATCCTCGGAAATGAACAGAAAGAGTGGCTTAAACGAACTCTGGCGGAATCAACCGCCACTTTCAAGCTGGTATTCAGCCCAACACCCATTGTGGGGCCGGACCGACTTTCCAAGAGTGACAATCACTCCAATGAGGTATTTGAGTTTGAGGGGAACGAACTTCGCCAACTGTTTGGAGCCACTGAAGGTCTACTGGTTTTTTGTGGAGATCGACACTGGCAGTATGCATCCCTGGATACAGACTTGAACCTTTGGGAGTTCGGTTGCGGACCGGGAAGCCAAAATCACGAACTTGGATGGAAGCAAAATGATATTCGCTTAGAGCATCGCTTCCTGCGAGTTCAAGGCGGGTTTCTGAGCGGAACGTTAAACTACGACGATAACGGCAATCCTAAGCTTGTCATTGGACATCACGACGTTCAAGGTAGACAGCTTAGCAATTTTCCTTTTTTGCCGGATGATAACAATAGTCATGATGATTCTGAATAGTCATGAAAGTTATTTGACAACGGTTGCCAAGAAAGTTCCCCTACAAAAAAAGACCAACCAGCAGGCTGATCTTTTTCAAAAAATGGATTGAACGTTCGGGCCAAAGAAGTCCTCTAAATCTCGCGGCGTCGACACTGGTCGGAGACATCTTGGCGGTGCGAAGCGATCTGACGATGGCAAAACCTGCAAGCGGTCGAACCGACGTGGACAAGTCGGGAACCGTACTGGTTCAGGATATCTTGGATACTCGGTCCAACCTGGCCAAAGAGCTAACTCAGATTTCCGTTCCGGCCCTGCCTTAAGATTCTGTTCTTCGCGCGGCTGCGATACATGCTTGGAGCAGAAAGCGGGTTCATTCAGAAGAAGTCTGGCATAGACTGCCTTGACTCGATTATCAGCGGTGTAGTTGCTCGCCTAAGCTATACCGCTGATTTTTTCTAGGCTCCATCGTTGACTATAATCTTGCGCAAATGCCCCCTCTTTAGGGGAGTTGACTCGAATTCCACGTAAAATAGAATCATCACAGCCGATTAGAGCCTATCTCATGCTTATTTCCGGGCAGAGTGAGGACTCGAGAATTATTACAACTCTCCAGAATGATCAGGTGGTTTTAGGGTGTTCCGGCAAAAAAAAGGCTTTACTCTTGTTGAATTGTTGGTGGTCATAGCCATCATCGGAATATTGGTTGGTCTATTGTTGCCAGCGGTGCAAGCTGCGCGCGAGGCTGCTCGTAGGATGAGTTGCAGTAACAATCTCAAGCAGATCGGCTTGGCAATGCATAACTATGAAAGCGCCATCGGTCGATTGCCACCTTCTTACATTGCACTGCGTGCAGCGACCGGTTCGCAGTTACCAAGTTGGCTGGGAACTGGTGGGCACCCACGTGACGACATCAATATTCATGTCTATGGTGAATTCTTGTTGCCGTATATCGAGCAGAATGCGGTCTACCAAATGATTGATATGAAGTCGCCCATCTTTTCCCCCATCAGCGGATCGTTCGGTAACTATACAGCTAACAATCAGATTGCGGCTAGGTCGATCGTTCCCGGTTACCTGTGCCCATCGGCAGCACGTGAAACGAACACCGTTGACATTCAATACGGTTTTCTTGGGATGACGGCAACTTTTGTCAGTGGAGGTATGGATTACGGTCCGTCCGCTGGCATTAACGGAGTAATCCCGGCTAAGGTTCGAATGGCAGGAACGGATGGCGTAACCAAGTGCGCTAACAACCTAAGCTGTTACACCGATGGGGCGATGAGTAATAACCGTCCGAATAACAAACTTTCAGCCTTCACGGACGGTCTTTCCAATACCATGTTAATGTGGGAACTTGCAGGGCGAAACGAAGTTTGGAGAGCTGGCAGACGAATCGCAGGAAGGAAAACCGATGGCGGAGGTTGGGCCGACTTGTACAACGGTGATAGTTGGGTAGTTGGGTCTAGTGTCGACGGTGCTGGGCAAGGTGAGTGCTTGATCACTTGCACCAATGAGTTCTACAAGGGGACCTACAGCTTTCACTCTGGCGGGATTATGATCGGAATCGCAGACGGCAGCGTGAGATTCTTGAGCCAAGGTACTGAGAACACGACCTTTCACCAGCTCTTGTCCGTGTCTGGAGGTGGTGTGATGGGGGCTCTTAACTGAGCTGCTACAGCGACTGAATGACACGTCAAGGATCTCCCCTTGCTCTCAAAGGTAGAACTTGATGCAACTCAATAACTGTGATCGAGTGCGAGTAGTTTTGCGAGTAGTTTAATGTGCAAGAGTGACGCTATTCCAACGTGGCTAATGGGTATCTGGCTACTTGCGATTTTTGGATGCGGAGGCAATGACCAGAAGGCAAGGCTGGATCAGTTGTATCCGGATAGACAGCCCGTGATCCCTGTGTCAGGGACAGTGTTGATTGACGGACAACCTGGAAAGGAGCTTTTCTTGAGGCTGGTACCGGCCGATGACAAAGAGCCTAGCCCGGTCAATCCCCAAACGTTTACCGATGCAGAGGGGCGGTTCTCCTTTATGACGTACCTAGAGGATGATGGTGTACCGTCGGGAAAATATAACCTTCTTGTAGAGAAGCTTCAGAACCAAGGTGCCAGCTTTTGGACAGGGCCTGATGGCTTAAAGAATTTATACAACCATGTTGATCAACCGGCTGAAAGGCTTGAAGTCAAAGAGCCGTTAAGGAACTTGGAGATCAAGCTGGAGTTGGTTGGCAAATCAGCCAAGCGAGCGCCCAAATATGGAGTTTCTCGCTTAGGTGATCGTTAGGCTTGTGGTCGGGTTATGAAGAACTTTCAGTTTGTCTAAGTCTTAGGAACCGATGTTCAGCAACAATTTGACTGTGCAATGAGTTCTAAATTAAAATGGTCTTTGTTCTAGCGGCGGCAGGATAGTAGTTTCTCCAATTCCGCTAGTGGTAGTGTTTCGGGTTGTTTACTTCTTGAGTCAGGGGTTGAAATGATGAAGTTGAATTTATTGAGATCCAAAGTAGCTTTCGGATGGATTCTGATCTTGTCAAATGTCCTAAGTGTTCAGCTAAGAGCAGAAAGCCATGTTTTCACCATTGATAGTGCAAGTAGTACGGTGACGCTATCAGGTTTTGCCAATGTAATTGGATTTGGGAGCTTTTCGTTTAATACACAATCGGTTGGTTCGTTGACGACCAGCTACTCGGGTACAGTGACCGTTGACTTGGATGATTTTAACGCTCCAACCGCGATCCAATTCTTATCATCGAACATGGTGGCCGCAGTCAATGGACAATGGACACCAGCCAATGGAGCATCCACCGGTGCTGTTCCAGCTCCCTCGCCAGCGCAAGATGGCAACTACGGTATTTCAACATCGTTCGGAGTGGCCAAGCTGCGTGGCGTCGTATTTGATGTCAGTTCACCTAGTTCCACTGCGGTTACGGCTGGATCGTTTATTAGTACCAATCAGCAGTGGAAGCATACAGCCGGAATTATGGACTTGTTCACTCCGCTTGGTCCGACAGGAAATACGCAGCCGCTGACCGCAATCGCAGGTGTACCTCACACAAGCGTCGCCGGAAACGGGTCCGTTTCAGTGGTTGGTTCGACAGCCACTTTGACCATCCCTGTATCGGTCACAATTGGCTGGGGTATTCCAGGAGGGGCGCCTCCGGTGCTAGGTGACTTTGTTTACAATGGCACCATTGTGGCGACTGCTACTGTAGCGGCACCAGCACCGATACTAATCCGTTCACGCCCCTACCACAACAGTTTCGCGGGCCCAGACAAGGTAGACACCGGCGTCAGCTTGATCGAGAGAAATAATGCTGTGCAGCAAGCACAATTGGAAAACATCATCAGCAGCACACAGGGCATCAATGGTGTTGTCTTGGATTTTGACAACCTAGCCGATTTGAATGACATTGATCTACAGTTTAACTGGAGTCCGCAAAATGTCTTCACTCAACCTATTAATGAATGGGAAAGTGTAGCTGCAACTGCTACTACCTCCTTGTTGCCTGATGCTGGCCATGACGGAGGTGACCGAGTCTTGATCACATGGGCAAACGGGTCGATTGTCGATCGCTATTTGTGTATCCGCGTGATCCACAATGACTTCACCATTGCCGAACTGTACTTGGGGCACCTGCGAGGCGAAATGACCGGCGCTAGCGGAGACAAGTTCACCATACTGGTCGGAGACATCTTGGCGGTCCGAAGCGACCTAACGATGGCAAAACCTGCTAGTGGTCGAACCGACGTGGACAAGTCGGGAACCGTACTGGTTCAGGATATCTTGGATA
>DAIRSD010000095.1:0-12822 GCA_036804625.1 Aureliella sp.
GACCATACTCCGCTCTAACTCCCCTTCGTTGGAGAACTGCCATGGGTTGGTGGCACCTTCTGTTCCGAAACCAAATTCCTGCTTTAACTGCCGCTAGACAGGCACGATGTCAATGCGATCAATGCCGAAGGGAAGTTTGAAACGTAATCCTGAGTCCACCGTTTTTACGTACTTGCCAAACCGTTGTACAACTGCCTGCGATTCGGCTTGGACGGTATAGAACGATGTCAGCGCTCCCCAAACCAGTACCAGGATTGCCACGAAAAGCAGAATGGCATGTCGATTGCGTCTTAGTGCATTCGGATCAAAACGTCGCCAGTCAAAATCGTCTAGATCCCAAGATTTCGATTTCATGGTATTTCACTTTCCAAACTATGCTTGGTCTCAAACAGCCATTTCTAGGAACCCTGCGAACGTATAGGCACATCCAGGGCGATTTTTAGGCGCTGTTGGTTAGCTAGCTTAGGTCAGAAAATGACAAGCCGGAGCTTGCGGCGATCAAAAACCGAATGACACCACCCGTCAGCACATCCGCTGCAATCAGCGTTTTCTGAATCTAGCGATTATTTGGGGGGCTTGTGCATGGACAAAATATTACGGCTGACTAAGTAAAGCATCTTCATTTACAGGTAAATTTTCTTGGACCAAGACTCCAGAATAATTCAATTTTCGCTGATCGATACCTAAAGAATTATGAATAGCCTACGAATTTGATTTTCCAGTTGTAGACGTGATCGCAAGATTCTTAGATCAGCGTGCCAAGGTTCCAAGGTAACCTTTCGCGTCCAGTGGCGGTCAATTAAGAAGCTATGTGAGTTGGCTTATCGACTTGGGTTTGGTTCTTGGCGGTCAATCGATCGCCGTCGTAGACAACCGCAGCAAAGATCCAACGCAAGCATGACATGACGCTTGAATTGCGTGCTGTTTGTGGTTTGGCCGTATCCAATTTTGTCACGAATTGTGATAGGATATCTGCGCGCCGACAATTCAAGAGCACTGACGGGCCTGTCGCGGCGTGGAAACATCCATGGATTCACTGTCGTTCCATTGTCTATGTTACGGAAGATATCCGCATGAAAACTTCACAACTCATTCTAAGTCTCGCAATGCTGATCATGACCAGTACAACTACTACGGGGGAAGCTCCGCTGCTGAATCGAGAACTATTCTTTGGCAACCCGCAAATCTCTGGTGGTCAATTGAGCCCCGATGGTCGTTTCATTTCGTTCATGAAGGCTTATAACGGCATCATGAATGTATGGGTCAAGGAATTTGCCGAACCGTTCGAGGCGGCTCGACCGCTAACTGATAGCCAGAGACCCCTGTACGGATATGCCTGGACCGATGACGGTCGCTACATTCTTTATGTCAAAGACAAAGACGGCGACGAGAACATGAATCTATTTGCTGTCGATCCGGCTGCTCCGCCCTCTGCAGATCGGAAAGTTCCCGAGTCCAGGAATCTGACACCACTAGACAAAGTGACAGCGCAAATCGTGCATGTTAGCCAGAAAAATCCCGACTTGATATGGGTTGGCCTGAATGACCGTGATGAAAAATGGCACGATCTCTATCAATTGAAAATCTCAAGCGGCGAGCGCACGCTGGTCTATCAAAACGTCGATCGTATTTCTGGCTATGAATTCGACTGGGACGACAACTTGCGACTGGTCAGTCGCACGGATGAAAAGGGAACAACAACTTTGCTTCGGAAGAAAGGCGATCAACTAGAGCCTATCTACGAAACGTTGGTAACCGAAGGATCTGCCGTCTTAGGTTGGGATCCCAAGAACGAAAACTTCTATTTGGAGACCAATAAGGGCGACCTGAATTTATCGACTTTGTTCTTGATGAATCCCGACACAAAACAGCTAAAGCTTCTGGAAAGTGATCCAGAGAACCGTGTCGATTTTGGTTCGTTGCTGCTTGATCGAAACACTCGCGAGATCATCAACACGGAATATACAGATGATCGCACTCGAATCTATTGGAAGAACTCGCAGTGGGAAGAGACCCATGAATTTTTAAAGACCAAATTCCCCGGAAGAGAGATCGCCTTGCAGAGCTTCACCAACGATTATTCGAAGTTCTTGGTCGCGGTACACGGCGACAAATATGCTGCTGACGCATGGTTTTTTGATGTTCAAACGCGCCAACTGATTCATCAATATACTCCACGTCCGGAACTGAAAGCTGTCGAAGAGCATCTGGCCGCCATGTCGCCAGTTCGATATCCCAGTAGCGATGGTTTAGAGATACCCGGATATCTGACGCTACCGGTGGGAGTCGAAGCTAAGAACCTGCCGACTATCATTTTAGTTCATGGTGGCCCAAAAGGACCACGCGACTTGTGGGGATACAATCCCGAAGCTCAGTTTTTAGCCAATCGTGGTTATGCAGTGTTGCAACCCAATTTCCGTGCCAGCGGTGGATACGGCAAGGAATTTCTCAACGCTGGTGACTTGCAGTGGGGCAAGTTGATGCAGGACGATATCACTTGGGGTGTCAAATATTTGATCTCTCGTGGCATCTCTGATAAAGATCGTGTGGCAATTATGGGAGGCAGTTATGGCGGTTACGCGACTCTGGCTGGACTTGCTTTCACCCCAGACATTTATGCATGTGGAGTCGACATTGTGGGCCCGAGCAATATCGCCACGTTATTGGATTCGATTCCCGCCTATTGGGAGTCAGGTCGCGCTTTTCTGTACGGCATGGTTGGAGATACCAACACGGAAGAAGGTGCCAGGATGATTCGTGAGGCCAGTCCTTTGTTCAGTGCAGCCAAGATCCAGAAGCCTCTCTTGATCATACAAGGTGCTAACGACCCTCGCGTCAAGCAGGCTGAGTCGGATCAGATTGTGATTGCCTTGCGCGACCATGGGCATGACGTCATCTACTTGCTAGCCGAGGATGAGGGCCACGGATTCGCTATGCCGGTCTATCGTATGGCGATGTACGCTGAAGTGGAACGCTTTCTTGCCGACAAGCTGGGCGGTCGATACGACGCGGTTATGCCGCAGGATGTCGCCGAGCGACTGAAAGAATTGCGTGTCGATCCTGCCAGCGTAACGTACACCGACCCCAGCCAAGTACAGGTAGCCGAGCGACTGCCTAAGCTGAATGGTCAGCTTCAAGATACCACCGAGCAATGGGAAGTCAAGTTGTCGGTTCAAGGACAGGAGATCCCCATGAAAGCTCAACGCACTTACGCGCGGCAGGCAGACCAGTGGATTATCACCGATTCGATCAACGGCCCCTTGGGTAGCATGCTGTCTGTCGGAAAATACTCGAAAGATCTTGCCCCCATCGAACGTACCTTTGAGCAGTCCGAGACGGTCATCAAAGCACAATTTTCTGATGGTGTAGCCAACGTGGAAATCGGTCCGCAAAAACAGGCAGTCAAGTATCAAGGAGCGTTGTTGTGCAACGGTCCCGGCCAAGAGGCCATTGTCCGTGCCTTGCCTCTAGAACCAGGTTACGAGCTTGTCGTAAACATGATCGAACTGGACTCAGTGAAGATCGAAAGCCATCGCTTAACGGTCGGAAGTCTGGAAAAAGTCGATGGCCAAGAATTGCTGAAAGTTACTATCAGTAGCGTCACCAATCCAGCTCAAAAGACAACTCTTTGGCTCGATCCTACAACCAAAGTTTCTCAGCGCAGCGATCAAGTGATTCCGGCGATGGGCAACGCCGTTTTGACTAAGAAGCTGATCCAGTAGCTGAAACCAACTAGTATCTATCGTCTAATTCAAATCGATTCCAACCTAAAGACTGCAACTTCAGGTCGGCAATTAAATCGCACTGGCAAAGTGTGACCGATTCCTCTGGATACAAACAGTGATCGCCTGGGATGAATTGGAACCAAGCCTGCCGCATACCTTCTGTTTCGGACAGGTAGGAGCGGCGGCGGCAAGAATGGCGGCTTACACTGGCCACCATGGGTGTGCCCAGACAGGATAACTCCTTCCATTTGATTCCAATCCACCACATCCACCACATCGGGATTGTGGCACAAACAGATGGACGCTCGCTGCCGTCGAATCCCTGCCAGAGTTTCCTGAGGACTAAACCTTGGAGACATGAAATCGTCGAGCCCCAAAAAATCCACTCCATCTATTTCAGTCTTTTCGTTGCGTAGCACTCGGATTCCATGTGCCTGAGCAATTTGGGTTACCCGTTCGGCGACCTGCGATTGTGACCAACCGGGACCATAGTCGTGATTACCCAAGCAAGCCAGCGAAGCGATTCGCGCCGGCCTAAGTTCCTTCAATACATACTCCAGTTGTCCCTCTTCTAGCCGGCACGTTTCATTAACTAGGTCACCCGTGATCATCAGAAGGTCGGGGTCTAGCTCGTTAACCGACCGAATCACTTTTTGAATATAACTGACCGAAGTTCGGCCAACGTGCAGATCTGAAAGGTGTACCATCCGCTTGCCATTCCATCCCGAAGGCAAATTAGCAACCTGCAATGTTCTCCGGTTAATTTGATACCAATGCGGTTCGACCAATGCCGCCCATCCTAACATCCCAGCACCACCTGCTACGGCCGTCTTCAACAAGCCGCGACGCGAAATGCGAGCAGGTTTGAATGATTGGAATTTTTCGGGAGAACTTGCAATCGTATTCATGGAAAACTCTGGTACATTAGGTCTTATTTCGATTGATGGATATTACATGGGATTCCGAATATGGCAACTGTTTTCAGATATCTTGGTACCATTTTCCTAATACTTAACCTGAACCCTATGACCATTTTGGCACAGCAACCTGGCCAATACTCAGCACAGAACGGGTTGTCCGAAAGGCTCAGATCTCAAGAGGTCAATTCGCAGCTTCGCGCGCTGCGTTCCCTATTATCTGAAGTGGGTGCAGGACATCCTAAGGTTCAAGACCAACTCCGACGCCTTCGTCTGCTGGAAGACGACATGAAGTTTGTACTTTCGTTTTCAGATCGAGCCGCTGCCAAACTGCTAATCCATGAAGTTGCCTTAGAGGAACAGCGTCAGAAGGCTATTGTTTCTCTGAATGAAAGAGCGAAGCCACCGGCGACTGCTTGGACCGATGTGCCACCAGATTTGGATACAATCCAACGCTTGCGAAGCGACTGCCTGAGCGAATTGCAGCGCATTGAATGGGATGAAACCTACGAAAAGGCACTTGCATCCTCGCAATCTAAGATCACTGAATCAACTGCGAATCCAAAGTCTACTAGCGAAATGGCGGGCTCGCGTCTTGAAGCGCTTACGGCACGGCGTCACTCGGTCGAAAAGCGGCTACAAAATCTGCATCAATCGCACAAGGTAGCCGAAGAAATTGCTCCAGATCGCCAAAAGCTACTTCTCATGGGGCAACAAATCCACGATTTGCAAATGCAACGATTCCATGTCCAAGCACGAAAAGTGGAGATTCAGACTCTGCTGGAAATGATCAACGAGGCGACCGTCACCGTTCAGACTCGAGATCGAAAAATCAATTGACAATCGGTTCTATTACTAGTCAATTGCGCCAATAAGTCGATTCCTTAGGACCTTGGTACACTACCTCCATATCTGGCGTATGAACTTTGACCTGACCTTGATGCAACGAATCCACGGCTGCAATTACCATTCCCGACGTCAACAGAGTTCGCTGGACCGGATAAACAGTCGATCCTGTCAGTATCATCTGCTCGACATGGTAAGACAAAGGATTGAAAAAATCTGCCGTGTTGGCGCTCGAGCCCGGCATGGGCAGCATCATCTGGCAGCCAACCATTTCGCCTGTGTCTGACCGCAACCCGGCGTAATTAAAATCGCGGATGCCCGTCAAGAAAATGGCTGTGCGGAAGCCATCTCGATGTTCAATGAAGTAGCCAATAATACTGGGCAGGCTTCGTCTAGCCCAATCAAAACTCAGGCGCTCCGTTGGAAACCCGGTCTCAACTGGCAAGTAGTGACTTCGACTAAGTGCAGACAAGAACAATCGCTTGGTGGTCTCGCGCTGATCCAGTTCCTTCCAAAGCGCTTCATCCCGTAACGCATGCACCCACTGAATCCCCACCTCGCCGCCGCGCCTTCTTTCCGACATGCACTGAGCCGTTTCTAAAGCATGGAAGTCGTAGCTGTCTACACCTCCATAAGCCACACAAACGCTCTCCTGTAGGGGAACGTCGTAGGGCATGTCGATTGAAGGTAGCCGCCAAGTCACAGGCAGCGAAGAACCCGCATACAGAGGGAATTTAAGTCGGCGCGAATCTTCCACCATCTCCACACATTGCTTCCAATCGGTCGAAAGATGTTTGTCATTGAAGACAGGAACGCTACGACCACTTTCTTCAAAGACACGCACTACCTCCTTAAACCACTGGTATCTTGGATATAGCGTCTGACCTTTCTCGTTGACCGGATAGTTGCCATGTTCGCCAATAATCAGCACACCATCCACGGCAAGTTTGGACCCTCCCAAAGTGAGCGCCTGAGCAATCGAAGAATACTGCTTCAATTGATACTTCTCGATGCGTTGCCGCCCAATGTCGTTTTCGTTGAATTGATCAATAAAAACGGATGCCAAGTCGCAGGCTGGATTTTGCCACTGGCCACCCATGGCGTATCCCATGGCAAACCGATCCAAAAAGTGCTGGCTGTGCGAATGAGTGAAGACGGTGGTGCCTAAAAAAGCGATCTTCTTTCGCGGCTGGCTGTTGTCAGATCGCACCAAAGCGGGAACCGTTCCGGCAACTGCAAGTGAACCCAAAAACTGTCTTCGAGAAACCATGACACTATCCTTCCCAACTAGAACCATCCCACTGAATCATTCGCTGAATGATCGATTGGACATCGTTACTAAAGACTGAAAACAGATGTTCGCCTTTTTCTGCACTGGCCGCTGCGGGGCTACCGATATGCCCGATTTGCGATCGATCTTTGGTGATCCAAGCTCTTGAAGCTGGCAGGAATGGGCTTCCCGGCGGAATGTATGGAGCCGATCGATAGTCACCTACCAAATTGGGAGCAATTCGCAGAATCATGGATGTTTCCCACTCACATGCGTGTCCCATCTCGGTTTGCACCAGTTCTGGCATGCTCTGATCAGGCTGCCCCCCAAGCGACCAATAAGTGCTAAACAAAAGTAAAAGATCCTTGCGCGAGCGATACTGCTGCCTCACTTCAAACATGGCTTGCTTCCCAGGAATATCGTTACCGCCATGTCCATTCAGCAAGTAAATTCTCTTAAAACCATGCACAATCATGTTTTCCACCAGGCCGACCAAAACATCCAGGTAAGTCCGTGGACTTGCCGACAACGTGCCAGGAAAATCCAGATGGTGATGGGAATTCCCCACCCACATCAAAGGAGCAAAAAGCCCGCTGGAGCCCATCGCTGCTTCGACACGCCGCACGATTTCCCCTAGTAACATGCTGTCTGTAAACACTGGAAGATGATGTCCATGCTGTTCAACCGCCGCCACTGGAATAACCACCGGAACATCTCTACTCAACTGGCTAATAGCTGGCCATGTCAACTCTTGCAGGTACATTGCTAACTTTCAGTATTGCACTTATTCAACTCGGTCCGTCTTAGTCCGATTCCTGTAGAAACGGATTATATCGCTTCTCATTGCCAATGGTCGTGTTCGGGCCATGTCCCGACAAAACGATCGTATCGTCCGGCAACGTTAGTAACTTCCGACTGATGCTTGTCAACAACAAACGAATATCTCCCCCCGGCAAGTCGGTGCGTCCGATGCTGCCAGCAAAAAGCGCATCACCGGCTACAACACAAGGAGCCGAATGCTCTTGCGCGCGACCCTCTTCGTGTAAAGCAATTCTTTGAGCCTGAAAATAAATCGACAAATGATCCGGGGCATGTCCAGGCGTCCATAATGCTTGACCCGTTACTGATCCGACGGAGAACGCATCTCCATCATCAAGAATCACGTCAGGATCAGGGGCATCTTGAAACTCACTGCCCGCCAGTCCGAACATACGAGCCTGCTGACTGATACTGCCACGCAAGATTGGGTTAGAGTGTGCGTAGAGTTGCACAGTTCCATACTTCTGCCGCAATTGCTTCAAGCACTCAGCAGCACCTCCCGCATGATCGATGTGCGCATGGGTCAACAGGACTGACACGCTACTGGGCTTCAAACCATCCACAACGGCTAAAATCCGAAAAAGGTCACCGCCAGGATCAATCACACAGGCTGAATTGGACTGACTATCGTGCAGCACGCGCGCGTTCTGAGCAAAGGGAGTAACCGGTATCGTATAGACATTGAACAAGTATAGTCTTTCTAAAAAAAGGAACCCACATTTTGGCAGCTACAGTGTATCTACAATTTGTGGCAACTGCCATACTTATTAAAACAACCGCCTTCTGCTTTTATCGGCTAGATCAGGCGACCCAGCGACATACGGTCTGCACATAACCACCCAAGCACAAGCTTTTGATTAGTGTATCAACTGTGGCTAACGCCAAAGCTGCTGATTATTGACAAGAACAATTGCTTGGGTGCTTATGAAACCAATTCGACGACTCCTTTCCCCCGCCATCTGGCAAGCAAATATGACTTTCACAAGACCAGTCTCCGCGCCTAAGATGTTTCAAGCGATATGGCTCGCATACTGTTTCTTTATCTACTTGGCTGATATACCCAGTTGCCAAGCTGAAACTCCACGACAGTTTCAGGTCACGCTTTCTCCAACGGTAGTCGATCGCCCGATCAGTGGCCGCTTGTACGTATTTAGTACCAACCATCAGCGACGAATGCCCATGCACGGTCCCGATTGGTTCCGCCCTGAACCCTTTGCGGCGATTGAAGTGACCAATCTTCAGCCCGGACAGAGCATCACTATCGACGATCAATCCAATTGCTTTCCAACGCCGATCTCTACTTGGCCTGACAATTCTTATCGGTTGCAGGCTGTGCTGGATCACGACTTTGACTACCCATCACCAGCCGCCGGCCCAGGCAATTTCTTCAGTACGGTTTACCACTGGCAGGCGACAGATTCCGCTAGCATCCATTTGACTTTAGACCAGATTGTGCCCGAAATGAATTACACAGATACGCAGCGAGTCAAATTCATTCAACGACCAAGTCAACTGCTAGCCGATCATTTCGGACATCAAGTGATCGACCGCGTAGCTGTGATCTTGCCCGACAGCTATCTAAGTCAGCCAGATCGCCGCTATCCGGTTCATTACGAAGTTACCGGGTTTGGTGGCAGTTTAAGGAGTGTTGCCAAACAAAGTCCCAATCCACGACTTGGCAATCAAGAAGAAGTCGAATTGATCAAAGTAATATTGACCGGCGAATGCAAGAACGGACACCACGTCTATGCCAACAGCGCTGCAAACGGCCCACGTGGTGATGCGCTGGTTGACGAAATGATCCCGCACATCGATTCTCATTTTCGCACCATAGCCCAGTCCGATGCCCGGTTTGTTGGGGGACACAGCAGCGGCGGATGGTCCAGCTTGTGGCTGATGGTCAACTACCCAGAAATGTTTGGTGCGGTCTTCAGCACATCGCCCGACCCCGTTGACTTCCACGATTTTCAAGGCACCGATCTCTATGCACAGCCCCCTAGTAGCCTCTACCGCGATTCAGCCGGAAACCGTCGCCCGCTAGCCCGGCGCGGTCAGGAAGTCGCGTTGTGGTATGATGACTTTTGCAGAATGGATCAAGTACTAGGTCGTGGTGGCCAGATGTTCTCTTTCGACGCTGTCTTCAGCCCTCTTGATGACAATGGCCGACCACGGCGCTGCTGGGATGCCACAACGGGCCTAGTTGACTCAGAAGTAGTTGCCCATTGGCGGCAATACGACATTAGCTGGCTGATTCAGCAACGGTGGGAACAACTCAAGGATCATCTTCCAGGGAAAATTCATCTTGTCATGGGCGAACTTGACACGTTCTATTTGGAAGGGGCCGCCCATCGTCTTGATCAACGATTGAAGCAGTTGGGCTGTAACGCCCAAATTCAGTTCCTTCCTGACGCCAGTCACAACTTACCCTCGTGGTCTTCCAACAACAACGTCAAACGATGCGAGAAATTTTTCTGAGAAATTTCAACACGGATGCTAGCCGCAAGTAACAACACCACCAGATGACCCTGGTAGAATCTCGAAAGAATTAACACCCAATTTTTGGATCGCTAAAGCTCCACTGACCGTTCTCGATACGCCCAGCAAATCGGCGTTCAAAATGCTCCACACTATTGACTCGTACACTGACGTCATACCAACGATGGCTTGATGCAGTAGAAACAAAAGCATTGGCGGCTGAGCCTGAGGCTATATCGATCGTCTGATCCGCATTTCCATAAGCGTTGTCTCGAATACTGGCCTCATGCGATTCTTGGGGAGACTGATTTAGCAGTCGCAAATGGACCTCCTGCTCGACTTTACCACCCAGTGGCAGCATAGACACCTCAAGCTGTGGGTCGAATCTGCTACCGCTGAGGACCCAAAAGTAGCCGTTAGGACCATGTATATGAAGTCGATAGGTTCCATCGCTAAAATCTTCCAATCGCCAATGGTCTTCGATCGACTCGCCGGGCTCGACCGCGTAATTCCTAACCTGGAATTGGTTTCCCTGCGTGAATACATAGGCGGTGAAAGCTGCGCCCGCAGCTTGGTCTTTGAAGTAATCCTTACGAGCTTGCAGGCGAACATTCAAACTATCTCGCGCTGCATTGATTGTCCCCCAGACGCCCAACTCGTAAGGCAACGGACAAGCGGGCCTTAGCCCAGGCTCCTGCTTGGGCATGGAAGGAATCAACTTGGGATCTTTACTCAGTTGCAGTAGCTCGTCGTCACTCAGTGCGCGAAAACCGCTGGGGGGCTGTTTGAACTTGGCTTGATGGATCTCAGAAGCAAACACCTCATGATCTACGGGACTGAGCGGTGAACTAATATCTTTTGGAGACTTAAACGCAGCGGTCAAGTCGCCACACACCGCGCGGCGCCAGCGATTGATGTTTGGCTCGCGAATCGTCTGACCGGTTTGGTGTGATAAAACCTTCTCCATAAACTGCAACACTGAAGTATGATCAAACACCTGAGAACAAACCGCTCCACCACGGCTCCACGGCGAAGCAATCACCATTGGCACTCGGTATCCCAATCCAATCGAACTTTCACGCGCTTGAAAGGGATGCCACTTACGATCTTGCTCCAAGGTTACAAACTCTAACGATGCATCGATTCCGGAAGACACTCTACCGGTTTCTGGACGGCGGGGATCCGGTGCAACATAAGGGGGCACATGATCAAAGTAGCCGTCGTTCTCGTCATAAGTCAAAATGAATACAGTCTTCTTCCAGACTTCCGGATTTTTGGTCAAGATGTCCAAAGTCTCTGATAGATACCAAGCTCCGAACCAAGCTGAACCCGGATGATCCGAATACCGCTCTGACGGCACCAGCCAGGAGATGGTGGGCAACTGGCCCGACTGGACATCCTGTCTGAATTGGTACAGCGAGTCGCTTTTGGGGACCTGTAAACTTACCTGTTGACCTCCGGCCAGATAATTCACATCTGACAACACTCAGTAGTCAGCATCTAATACATTTCTAGTAAAAGCTCAGTGATGAAGCTGTTGAGAAAATTCCGGGAGTGTGGCAAACTTCTCAGGCGTATACGTTTCCAGCGCCACCTCGTAACGTCGGGCCAACTTCTGCAAGTCGTCAATCTCGCGTTTTAGGCGCCGCTGTTCCTTGCCCGTTGCTGAACTGAGTTCTTCTTGCTTGGCACGAATCTGAGCCGGAATCTCTATTGTCAGTTGTTCCCCGATGTATCGTTGGTGCGAAGCGGCGTATTGCACCGCATACTGTTGAAACCATTCCAAAGGATTGTCAGTGAAGTTCGCTAGCCAAGCTTCCTGCTCACCCGACAAACCCGATTTCAGGCTCAATTCATTTTGATAGACTTTCCACGACACACCCAATTGCTCAAGCCGTTCAGGAAATGTCGCCCAGCTTGCCCACCGCCCGTAGTCCACGTCGGAGTTCAAAACATTGGCAGGAGATCGAGCGTTTTGTTGAGCGCGAATCGTGCCGGTCCAAAGGTGCAATCGGTTGGGAGTTGTTCCCGTCAAACAAGAACAAAAGTTTTGATCGCATACTGTAAACGCATCGGCAAGGTCGTAATAAAAAGGCAAATCTTCGCGTGAGTAATACCCCATAGTCAGTGGCATCCGAGCATAATCCTTGTTACCAGAACGCTTGGCGACCAACCAACGATCGTACCGGCCTTCGTTTCTCGCATCCACTTGGTCAGTCCACGAGTGTGGTAGAGAGCCCATCCAAGTAGCGTTGGTTTCTCGCAGATTTAGCCTAAACGGAAGATAACGGTTGCCTTCACTATCCGCTTGAGCCCAGACTGGGCTACCGTCGGGCAGCCGAATTGCTCGTGGATCGCCAAACCCTCGCACACCGCGCAGCTCGCCATACACATGATCAAAGGAGCGATTCTCCTGCATCAATACTACGATGTGTTTAGCATCCAGATACGATGATCCTTGCAAAGGTTCGATTGCAGCCGCTTTTTGAATCGATTCGCTCAGCAGACCACTTGCGCTCGCGCCAGTTAGCATGGCCGCTTGTTGAATAAACCGCCTACGTGTATCAATCATCGGGACTCCTCGGCTCATCGAGCTAGATTTCATGTCATTATACTGTCAAAATCTGCCGCTATACCTTCGGCATATCTCTCGTTAATCGCTTTCATACGTCCGACATGAGGGGTATAATAGGCCGGGTGGTAATCGTGAAGCCCAAATCAACCGGATCGGCCTGGGATTGCTCACATTCGAAAAATAGGTTCATCGAAT
>DAIRSD010000096.1:0-12713 GCA_036804625.1 Aureliella sp.
TTTAGGGGTTGGCAGGAATGGTGACCTGAGTCAGTTCTTTAGCCAAGTTGGACCGAGTATCCAAGATGTCTTGGACCAGCACGGTTCCGGACTTGTCCACATCGGTTCGACCGCTAGCAGTTTTAGCCTGCGTTAGGTCGGTTCGCACCGCCAAGATGTCTCCTACCAGAACAGTGAACTTGCCACCGCTGGCACCAGTCATTTCGCCACGCAAGTGGCCTAAGTAAAGTTCGGCAATGGTGTTACCATTGTAAATCACTTTGATGCAAAGGTAGCGATCGGTAATCGATCCATTAGACCAAGTAAGTCTAACTCGATCGCTTCCGCCCTGTCCGGCATTTGACAGCAGAGTCGCCGTGGGCGCTGCTGGCACATCGCTCCAGCTTGCCACTGGCGTGGCAAATACATTCTGTGGACTCATCTTGTACTCAAGCGTGATGTCATTCAAATCAGCCAGTTCATCAAAGTCCAGAACGACACCGTTGATGCCTTGGCTGCTGCTGATGATGTTGGTCAACTGAGCCGTTTGTGGACTGGCACCTCTCTGAATCAAGCTGACACTGGTATCAACTTTGTCAACGCCAGCGAAAGCGTTGTGAAGCGGATGTCCTCCCACGTACTCGGGGGCGGATGCAACGCTGACCACTTCCACTTTTGTGTGGACTCCATCGTACGAAGCTTGCAGAGTAAATTCTGGCCCCAGCGTTGTGGTGATCACGCCATTGGCAATCGCTGCGTTGAAAAGAGCCAAGTAGTTCAGGACTTGATTGGGATTTTCTGGAATAGGGTCGGCAATTGTTTCGGATGCGCCTTCCACTCTTAAGACCGCTCCGACTTCGTTCAGCCGCACCTTACCTAGAACTTCCGCCCAAAGGCCAGTGACAAATTGTTGTGTAAAGCTAAATGTCGGAGACGTGCTGGCAAGTACACCAGAACCAGGTGCTGTCTCAATGGTCGAACCCTTCAAGTGAAGTAGGGCGGTACCTGTAAGATCGATCGTGCCACCAGCGTTGATCAAAAGCCGTTCGGCACTAACCAGGGCCGTGCCGCTCAGGTTTACGTCGGGGACTGTCGAGCCCAACACAAACGCGCCGCGATTATCCGAAGTGGAACCCACACTTGCCGTAGCTTCGATCGTTCCACCGCTCATATTCAAAACTGCAGAAGTGGGCGGAAGCGCCGGGTCCGCATTTTTATTTCCAATATTAAAGCGATCGGTAATGATCGTGCCTCCGGACATAGTAACCGTGGTGTTGGAACCGGCACCCTGTCCGAAAGTCAGGAAGCTTGTCGGCGCGTTGAGGGCTCCCCCGGTCATATTGACATTGACAGTACTATTGGCACCAAATCCAAAGGACATGCTGGTAGCAGAATTGATTTGGCCACTTCCAGAGAGGCTTACAGTCGCCGTATTGACACCACCTCCGCTGCCGAAAGTTAAACCGCCTGTAGTGGTGGTAAGCGAGCCGCCCGTGACGGTTAACGTAGCAACTGAGGGCGAGCCGCCTGCATCTGCCATCACCGCATTACCTGCCGTAAAGCTGCCCCCGTTGATCACCAGGTTACCTTTGTTATTCGATTGATGTGCAACATTTAACGTATTGAGCGTAGTTACCGAGCCGCTATTGAGCGTAAACACGGTCGGATTACCTGGATTATCGCTTTGACCAATGAATATATTTCCTGTTCCGGCAACGGTCGCAACTGTTACTGATCCACCGTTGACCGTCATGATTGCTTGCCCTGTTGCTGCTCCAGATCGAGCCAAACGCAGATCTCGAGTGATCGTCATGCTACCCGTTGCGGTGACTTCCAATTCACCTTGAGTACCAGCGTCACCGATGCGCACGTCACGCACCACGTTGCCAACCGCTGTGCTGAGTATCGCCTTGTTGGCACCTAATCCCAAATTGATATCCCATTGGGCTGTGGATAGTGAAGTGAAATCGCCAGGCGATCCAGTCCAATTGGCATGGTTAGCGAAGTCGTTGTCGGCCGCAGAGTTGTTCCAGATTCTTTGCCCAAACGCCTGTGACGAACTGAGCAGCATCAGTGCAACAACGGGAAGTGCAATTCTCGTCCATCGCCCGTTACGATCTCGTAAACTCCCAGAGCATGTGACCGCGCGATTCATCATAACCATTCCTTAACAAGTGAAGCCAACGAAAAAGAGGAGGACATAAGAGACCTGTTAAGGCGGGTCACCCCACCTCAACTCTGGTCCACCTACATTTTAGCTTGCCGTTGCCATGGATCGCGACGCTTTAATGTCTACCAAAAGTAAAGTAATGGGCATTTTCACTACTGCGCCGACTGATAATAGTCTGTTCGGATTCCGTTAGTGCTGAGTCACTTCTAATCCCAGAGGTGAAGCTTGGGATCTATCCTATGCCAATCGCTTATCGTAGTGTCTTTATTGCCCATTAGTTGACGCATTTTGTCAATTTACGCCACACTACTTGTGGTTAGACTGAAGAGTCTGCCACCCCTAATCGGATAGCTGTGCTCGGTTGCTCCGAGCGACAACCAGTCTTGTTGGTCTACTAAGGAAAAGCGAATGAGCCACCTGTGCAGCCTGCTTCGAAGTATCCAGCTTCGCTGCACTAAACTTCGCCGTAGTGGTATTGCACTGTGTGCCTGCCTGTTGGGCTTGATCTGGGTGAATTCTCAGGCGATTGCGGAAGAATTCTCCGAGACAGTTTTGTTTCAGGAGGAAACCGATGGATTCAAGCTGTATCGTATACCAGGCATCGTTGTCACATCCAACGGCACAGCCTTGGCCTATTGCGAGGCTCGAAAATTTACCGAAGCCGATCGAGGCGAGATCGAGATCCATCTGCGGCGAAGTACCGATGGCGGGCTTAGTTGGTCCAAGGCCGTACAGGTCGCTCATCATGGCCCGCGTCTGCCGCGTAATCCGCACATGCCCGACAAGAAGAAATCCAAGAACATGGGAGGCCCCCATGAACAGACCGTGAATAATCCGGTAGCCATCTCAGGCCGCGACGGCACCGTCCGATTGCTTTATTGCGTCGAGTATATGCGCTGTTTTGTGATAGCAAGTCAGGATCATGGACTGACCTGGAGCGAGCCGCAGGAGATCACAACCGCATTTGAGTCGCTGAGAGATCGGTGTCAGTGGCAAGTGATCGCGACCGGACCCGGCCACGGTATCCAACTAGAGAATGGTCGACTGATCGCCCCTTTCTGGATGACCGACTATGGTCGGCGAACCAAAATTCATCATGCGGCCAGTGTCGTGTACAGCGATGACAATGGAAACTCTTGGCAAGCCGGCGAGATAGCCATCCCTAGCGGTGGTGAGCCCAATATTGTTCAGCTTGCTAGTGGAACGGTCATGGTCACTTCTCGCAACGGGGACACTCGCAATCGCCGTGTGATGGCGGTTAGCCCCGACGGTGCTAGTCAATGGACTAAGCCTGAATATTTCGAGGAGATTCTGGAGCCCGGCTGCATGGCCGGTCTGGTTTCCTGGCCCAGCAGCCACCCCAACCAGCCCAACTGGTTACTCTATTCGGCCCCCTACACTACCAAACGGGCGCATCAGGATCGTCGCGATGTTACCATCTATGCCAGCACCGACGACGGAAAGACCTGGCCCATTCGCAAGCGACTGCATTCTGGTCCCAGCGCCTACAGCGACTTGGCGGTCTTGCCCGACGGACAAATCTTGTGCTTTTACGAAAAGGGCGTCGAGCATCGCTTTGGAGATCACGGTCGCCCTTGGGCCTATCGCAATCTGGTTGTCGCAAAATTCGATCGAGATTGGCTGGTGTCGGGGCAAGTGGGGCGATGAGGCAATTTTGTGTGCGTTCATGGCTTAGTGGTCGAATTGGTTGTGGAAATAATTGGGATACGGAGAATCGGATCGGCGGAGCGATCCGCGACATTGTCGCTGACCGCTCCGTCGGTCAGTTCCCATACTCAAAATAAACAGTTGCATGTTTGTACCTTTTCTCGAAAAGAGAGTAGCATTTATGATTAACAAAACAGAAGGATTGATCGCCGCACCATTCACACCATTGGGTGCCGATGGCCGATTGAACTTGGATGTTGTCGCGTCGTACGCCAGCAAGTTACATCAAGACGGTGTCGTGGGTGCTTTCATTTGTGGCACCACCGGCGAAGGGATGTCGTTGACGACTAGCGAGCGCTGCCAGATCGCTGAACGATGGGTGCAGGTTGCCCCTGACGGACTGCAAGTGATCGTCCACGTCGGGCACAATTCGCTGACGGATGCCTGTGAATTGGCCGCTCACGCGCAGCGAATCGGTGCGGACAGTATCGCCTGCATGTCTCCAACCTTCTTTAAGCCCTTGGGGATAGAGGGTTAGGAAACTTGGTGAAAGAGAGTAGCACAGGCGGCGCCGGACTTACCATTTTACTACTATCACATTCCATCAATGACAGGCGTGAACGTTCCGGTCAACCAGTTCTTGAAGTTGGCTGGACCTCGCATTTCCAATTTGGTTGGTGCCAAATTCACCTTCGAAGACCTGAACGATTTCCAGCAGTGCCTGGAGCAGGAGAACGGCAAGTATGACATGCTGTTCGGGCGCGACGAGCTGCTTTTGAGCGCTCTTGCCTTGGGTGCGCGTGGAGCGGTGGGAAGCACCTATAATTTTGCTGCACCCCTTTATTTATCGATCATCAAAGCCCATGACCTTGGTGACAATGAACGAGCCCAAGAACTGCAAGCGCTGGCCGTTCGGATGATTGACCTGCTGGTTGGCTGCGGCCCTCAGCCAATAGCGACTTTTAAGAAGTGGATGGCTGAAGTCGCAGTGGACTGTGGCCCGACGCGTCTGCCACTGGAGCCCCCCACGGCCGCTCAATTTTCGCAGACTTTATCACAACTCAACGCACTAGGCTTGTGTAACGAACCTCGCCAGAACTCCTCCCAACAAACTGGCTCGTCGACCGCTCAGCCGCTAGGCGCCGGCCCCCACTTCAAACCAACCGAATCGTTGACCGCCCAACCGAAGGCACCGGCACGCAACTGAGCCTAGGTAACCTATTAGACTTTCAATCAAACAAGCAAAGTATTGGAATGAAATACTGCTCGCGAATTTTACTTGCCTGCATTTGCGTTTGGGGCTATCCATCGGTAGGACTGTCCGACGAAGACAAACGCCCGAACGTCCTGATGATCGTGGTCGACGACATGAACGATTGGGTTGGCTGTTTGGGCGGGCATCCTCAGGTAAAAACGCCCAACATCGACCGACTTGCCCAGCGTGGACTGCTGCTGACCAATGCGCACGTTCCTGCGCCGGTTTGCAACCCGTGTCGCGTCAGCGTGTTGACCGGACGCAGACCCAGTTCGACGGGCATCTATGCCAACGACATTGTGTGGCACGAATCGTTTCCTGGTATCACTAGTATTCCGGGCCACTTTCGGGCCAATGGATACCATGTAGTCGGCGGTGGCAAAGTCTATCATCACACGCCAGGATTTAATCGCAGCAGCGACTGGCACGAATATTTTGACCAGGTGTTTGATAGCCACTATCAAGCCCAGTTGGCGCGCAGGGGCAAGGTCGAAAATTTTCAGTGGCCCGAAGGTTTTCCGCTCAATCAGATCCAGGCCGTTCGCTCTCTCAGCAAGCCGCCTCAAAACGCAAACGAATTTGACTGGGGCGTGTTTGATACTTCTGATGATCAGATGGGTGACGGTCAAATGGTCCAGTGGGCCAAGCAGTTTTTGGCCGCACCACCCAAACAACCGTTTTTCCTGGCGGCTGGCATCTATCGACCTCACTTGCCATTTTACGCGCCTAACAAGTATTTCGAGATGTATCCGCAGGACCATATCGTGCCGCCGGTGATCAAGGAAGGCGACTGCGATGATTTACCCGCAGGTGGACTGGCCATGGCCGCCGATCGGCGCGGTGATTATGAATTGGTGTTGAGAGAAGGAAAATATCGAGAGCTGTTGCAAGCCTATCTGGCCAGCATTAGCTTTGCCGATGCGCTGGTTGGTCAGTTGCTGGATGCTCTAGATGCCGGTCCTAGCGCCAACAACACGATCGTTGTTCTTTGGTCGGATCACGGTTGGCATTTGGGAGAGAAGCAACATTTGCACAAGTTCACCCTGTGGGAGCGATCGACACGAGTCCCATTCATCATTGCGGCACCCGGAGTGACTCAGGCAACTACACGGACAGTTCGTCCTGTCGGTTTGATCGATCTCTTTCCAACTCTCAACGATTTGTGCGAATTACCGCCCGTTGATGGTCTGGAGGGACAGAGCTTGGTTCCGTTACTGAAAGAGCCAACCATCAACTGGGATCGTCCGGCGCTCACGACGCACGGCCGCAGAAATCACGCGCTGCGAACCGAACGCTGGCGCTACATCCACTACTCCGACGGCGGTGAGGAACTCTACGATCACACCAGCGACCCCAACGAATGGATCAACCTGGCCACCAAGCCCGAGTTTGCCTCCGTGAAAGCGGAATTGTCAAAACAGCTACCGATGACCGACGCTCCCAACCGGTCCACCAAGGCCAAACGCAAAAAGGAAAAGAATGGTGAATGACAAACTCGCCACGGAAGTAGTGGAACTCGCCAGAGTTCCCGCTTTGGTAAGGAATTCTGGCGAATCCCACTACCGTCTGACAAGCCCAAAGAATGATGATGCAGATGCGCTATTTAGTACTGACTCTTCTACTACTTTTAGCAACCACTTATTGGGCTCAAGGAGCCGACTACTACGTCGCCTCCAAAGGGTCGGACGACAATTCTGGGACATTGGAAAAACCGTTCCAGACAATCGGTCATGCTGCTCAATTGATGCAGCCCGGTGATACCTGCTGGATTCGTGAAGGCGTGTATCGCGAGTCGATCACGCTGACTCGATCGGGCCAAAAGGACAAACCCATGACCTTTGCTCGATACAAGAATGTACGAGTCATCATTGATGGTTCGGACGCTGTCATCGGTCCTTGGTTCAAAGATGAAACGGGCATCTGGAAAACCAAGTTCAATTCCACAAGTCCCATCGAAACTGTTTTTTGTGGCGGTCGAATGATGATGGAAGCTCGTTGGCCGAACTGCTCATGGGAAGAGAACTGGAATGCCGAGCAGAAGTGGGCACTCACGGGCAAGGATTCGAAACTGGGAGTTATCGAGTCTCCTAAAATTGCATCATCGAATCTGGACTTGAGCGGCGGACTGTTGTACCTGAAGCTCAGCAAGGGCAACAACTGCTTCACGCGGGCCATCACTGGCCATCGCGCAGGAGCGAAGTCGCTGGAATACGACAAGACCGGTATTGAAGGCCGAGCCTGGAACGAAGATTCGATGCCCGAGCGAATCAAGAAGTTCGGTTTCGGACAGAATCGTTTCTTTGTTGTCGCCAAAGGTGCCTTGGACGCAGCCGGTGAATGGTGGTTCGATTCCAAGAATTCTGAATTGCTATTCATTCCACCCGGAGACATTGGCGGCGATCCAAATCAACTGGACGTGACGGTAAAGAGCCGCGTTGCCGGTTTCGAAGCAGAAGATGTAAGCGACATCATTATTGAGGGCATCGAGTTTCGAGGCTGCAACCTGAGGTTGGACGAATGTCGCAGAAATGTCATCCGCAATTGCCGTTTTATCTACCCATCGACTCCCAGGATTTTTCCTGACGGCAAGACTGCTTTGGAGATGCAAAAGAACCTGCGAGTCAACGGTGAAGACAATGTGCTCGAGCGGCTGCTGATCCAGTGGGCCGTCGATGGAGCATTAGAAGTCGAAGGCTCTGGCAATGTCATCGAAAACTGCATCGTTCACGACTCGAATCTGCATGGCCGTCACCCAGGACCCGCCATCAGCGTGCGAGGACGAGCCGAACGGCGGCGCGAGGCGGCTAAGAATCCCAACATCATTCGTCGCTGTACCGTCTACAACGTGGGCGGAGTTGGCATTTATGCGCAAGGGAACGGACCTGCGATTGCCGAGTACAATCATGTTTTCAACGCTGGACTGTACTGTGTTGATATCTCGTCGTTGTATGTCCCCGTTGGCAAAGAGATGACCGGCACAGTCGTTCACCATAATTGGTTGCACGACATCAGTGGCATTGGCTTTCGAGTCGATATTCAGGGCCGAGGCATTACGGTGCATCACAATCTGGCCTGGAATGTGACCGTGGGATGCAAGCTGCAAGGCTATCAGTTAGCAGCCTACAACAACACGGTGCTCACGCACGATGCCAGTGGAGGATTCATTGTCGTCTTCGAACCCGACGCTTCTGCAGATGAGCTTGCTGGATGGAGAGTTCGAAATAACGTGGCTCTTGCGTTTTTTGATCGACTATCACTTCGCAACGACCCGCGAAAAGCGACTCGTGAGTTCGTCACACCACTGGCAACGGTTGAAGGCTCCATTGATCACAATGTCGTCGTTCAGGCAGAGGACCCATCACAACTATTCGTTGATCCATCAGTTTACGACTTGCGCCCCAAGCCCGCAGGGCCGCTCGCTGGCAAAGGCGTAGCGATCGATAGCCTTGCGACAGCCAATCCAAGCACCACACCGTCCATCGGTGCTCTGGAACCGGGTACCATTCCCTGGCAAGCCGGAGCTGACTGGATGAATGACAAACTACCGGTTCCCCAATCCCCTTCGGAGGCAACCGAACTTGCCAAGCGACTCCGTCCCGCTTCGATCCCGTTGGTCAAACACGACCGACGATACGAAGACCAGTAGCCGCAGCAGAACTGCCAGATCCCAAACAGATAAGAGAAACTACCCACCAATGAAGCTGTTCCTATCCCTCCTCACATTCGTGCTGCTCGCGCCGCTGGCTGTGCTGCACGCTGCCGAACCGTCGAAACCCAATATCATCCTCATCCTCGCGGACGATTTCGGGCTGCCGGATATCGGGTGTTATGGTTCGGCTTACAAGACGCCGAACCTTGATGCGCTGGCGGCGGGCGGGACGCGCTTTGAGTACTGCTTTGCGGCACCGCTGTGCGCTCCGTCACGGGCGATGTGCATGTTTGGGCGTTATGGTTTCCGCACGGGAGTCACCGACAATGGCCTTGGTGCGGCCGCCACGCCAAATAGTGAAGTCTGCATTGCCAAAGTTCTCAAGCAGGCCGGTTACGCGACCGCCGTGGCCGGGAAGTGGTCGGACCTGGAGTATCTCGTCACCAAAGAAGATGCCGCGAAATGGGGATTCGACGAGTTCATGATTTGGGGCGAACGCTGGGAAGAGGAAAATGGCAAACTGTCCGGACGCGCGCGGTATTGGGGACCGGACTACAACGACAATGGCAAGATCCTCAGCGGTGATAAGAAGAAGTTCGGCCCCGACCTGCTGCACGACTTTGTCGTTGATTTTATCCGCCAGCGTCGGGACCAGCCCTTCTTCGTGTATTACCCCACGCCGATGATCCACTACAAGCTGCAGCGCACGCCGGACAGCACGGGCGAGAAGCCGGACCTTCACGCCGACAACATCGCGTATCTCGACAAGCTCGTCGGCCAACTCGTGACGGAACTCGACAGCCTGAAATTGCGAGAGAACACAATGATCGTATTCGTCGGCGACAATGGATCTACCAAAGGCGCGCACACCGTCCATGGCCGCCCGGTTCACGGCAAGAAGGGCGAACTCAACGAAGGCGGCTGCCGTGTGCCGCTCATCTTCAACTGGCCGGGCAGTACGCCCGCTGGCCGGGTCTCGAAGGATCTTGTGCGCCTCACCGATTTCTTCCCGACTTTCACCACACTTGCCGGAGGCAACTTGCCCACCGGCGTGACGCTCGACGGCCACAGTCTCGCTCCGCAGGCCCTCGGCCAGCCCGGTCAGCCACGCGAGTGGGTCTATGTGCAGTTGCGCAGCGACTGCTACGTGCGCGACGCCCGCTGGAAGCTCACGCACACGGGCGACTTCTTCGACATGAAGGATGCACCATGGCAGGAGATTCCTGTAACTACTGACGCGACCGATGCGGAAGCCAAGACTGCTCGTGATAAACTGAAGACTGCACTGCATGGTATGATTGCCCAAGATCCGAACAAAGACGCCGCAGCCAAACCGGCTCCTGCGACGGCCGAACAACCCGCCAAGAAGAAAAAGAAAAAGGAACAAGCCCGATGATTTGTTCGACCGTAGTGGACTTTGCCAGAAGTCCGGTATTCTTGATTGAGACTTCTATCGAGGTCGAATACGTTTCGACGGGACTTCTGGCGAAGTCCACTACGCAGATTGAGACTTCTGGCGAAGTCCACTACGGGGGCACCATTTGATGATAAACACCATTCAAGCATTCGTATTCCACTTCTTGATTCTAACGACGCTTGTGGCTGTGGATGGCAAAGCGCTGCCCGCACAGCAGCCAAGTTCGCGGAGTGCAGCGACTCAACAGCTTAAGATCAGCGAGAACCAACGCTACCTGATCCATTCCGATGGACGGCCTTTCTTCTGGTTGGGCGATACTGCTTGGGAACTTTTCCATCGTCTCAATCGCGAAGAGGCTGAGCGCTACTTGAAACGGCGCGCTGAGCAAGGTTTTACGGTCATTCAGGCGGTGGTGCTGGCCGAAGTGGATGGACTGGACGTCCCTAACCCCTACGGTCACCTGCCGCTGGAACACAACGACCCAACAAGACCGAACGAAAAATATTTCGAACACGTTGATTGGATCGTGGCCAAAGCGAATATGTTAGGTTTAAGAATTGGCATGTTGCCTACTTGGGGCAAGTATTGGCATTCAAAGAAAGTGATATTCACTCCAGAGAAAGCGTTGACCTATGGTAAATGGCTAGGCAACAGGTATCGCGATGCGGGGATCGTTTGGATTCTGGGCGGCGATCGTTTAGTAGAATCCGACCGGCACCGACAGATTCTGGATGCAATGGCCAAGGGGCTAGCCGAAGGTGACAACGGTGCTCACTTGATGACGTTCCACCCACGCGGTGGACAAAGTTCTTCAACACCGTTCCATGACGCCCCATGGCTGGACTTCAACATGCTGCAAAGCGGCCATTTACCAACGAGCACCAACTTTATTGCCGTCGAGAACGACTATGCTCGAGTGCCGATCAAACCTTGTTTGGATGGCGAACCATCGTACGAGTATCCGCCCGATGCCATGCCTGCAAAACGCCCGGTGGGAGCCTTGCAAGTTCGCAGAAACGCATATTGGTCCATGTTTGCGGGTGCCTTTGGTCATACGTATGGCACGCATCCTGTTTGGCAAATGTATGCACCGGGTCACAAGCCACTATGGGATGTAACCACCGCTTGGCATGACTCGTTGGATCTGCCCGGTGCCAATCAGTTGTCCCATTTGAAAAAATTGATCCTTAGTCGACCTTTTTTGAGTCGCATTCCCGATCAGAGTTTGGTGGTTGCTGGTCAAGCTGTAGGCATCGGACGAATCCAAGCGACTCGTGATGGCCAGCCTGACCAAAGCGATGCGACCTACGCGATGGTTTATATACCCGATCAACGCCAAGCGTCGATCAAAACACAGCGGATTGCCGCTGATGAGATCCGGGCGTGCTGGTTTGATCCCAGCAGTGGAGTGACTCAGGAAATTGGATTGTTCAAGAATCAACCAACGCTCAGTTTTGAAACACCTACGCGAGAGACCGGAAGTGATTGGGTCTTGATACTGGACTCAGCTTCCGCCAATTACCCTATACCGTAGCCAACCGAGTAGTGGAACTCGCCCGAGTTCCTTGTGAAATTTTCGTAGTGGAACTTGCCAGAGTTCCCTCGTTTACCGCCCAGCCGCCGGCTTTCATGCAGTGCAGCCGGTGCCTTCGGCTGGGCCGTAAACGAGAACGGAATTCTGGCGGAGGCATAAGAGAAAACGCCGGACTTCTGGCTAAGTCCACTACTTATTGAGTCCACTACATATTGAGAAATAGGAATGATCTGCCATGCAACAGAAGCGATTCTACACGATCTGTTTGATAGTCTTTTCGCTGGTCGCAAACTCATATTATTTATGGGCTGCCGAAGATGCTTCGCACTCGGGTGATGTCACCGATGTTCGAGTGATTCGGCGAGTCGATCAGTATCCGTTTGCCTGGCGATTATGGCAGCCTTTCATCATCCAAGGCGACAAGAAGAAACATCTTATGGTGGCCTTCGGGGCAATGGTCAATGGCAAGAAAGACATGGGAGACATACTGGTCACGACAACCAAAGACGATGGCGAAACCTGGGAAGAACCCATACCGGTCTTTGATCACCAACGGCGTCAAGGTGCTATCCAATTCGCCTATGCCAATCCCGTGCTATACCGAGCGCCAGGACAGGCAGTAGTCTGGTGTTTTGCCATGCGCTGTCCTATTGCGGCGGAAAACAGCGAAGAATCCCATTTGGTGGGAGCCTTCACCGCCGACGGTGGTCGATCGTGGACTCAGGTTGAAATGGCCATGCGCTATACCGGCCCACTGATTTTGTGCGCTAGTCCGGTGGATGCCGATCTGAATGGTCAGCGGCGTTTCCTTCTGCCAGCGCATCGCAACACGCTTGGTTCCGATCCGCGCGGATCGCGTGACCATTTTATCCTTAGCAGCACAAGCTTGCTGGAGTGGAAACTGGAATCTTACATTCCACAGCCCTCAACGGCCCGTGTGTTTCTGCATGAAGGCAACCTGGCAGCAGGTGATGCAAATGGTGAGTTGATGATTGTCATGAGCACTGCCAATTACGACCAAGACGAACTTACGACCGACCC
>DAIRSD010000097.1:0-9280 GCA_036804625.1 Aureliella sp.
AGACATCGTGAAAGACGACTATCTTCAGGGGGTCGTTTTGGCGCTCGAGGGTATAGAACTGGGACTGACGCTAGAGGAGGTAAAGGCTGCCCTAACCGCTTTTTCTCAGAAGATGAAGGCTCGATTTGATGTTAAGGCTAAGGAAAAATTGGAGGAAGCCAATAAGTTCCTAGAGGAAAACAAGAAGAAGGATGGCGTCCAGGTAACTGAAAGCGGCTTGCAGTATAAAGTCATCAAATCGGGCGAGGGCGCCTCGCCAACTGCTGAAAACCATGTCTCTGGTCACTATGAAGGAAAACTGACCAATGGCAAGATATTTGACAGTTCTCGCCAGCGTGGGCAGCCAGCCTCATTCCCAGTCAATGGCGTGATTCCTGGTTGGACCGAAGCGCTGCAGCGCATGAAAGTGGGCGATATATGGATGCTTTTTATTCCGCCCAACTTGGCCTACGGCGAGCGTGGATCGCCTGGTGGGATTGGTCCCAATGAAGCATTAATTTTTGAAGTTGAGTTGTTGGAAGTTGTTGGAAAGTAGTGGATCGGATATTTCGATGATGATGCTTAGCACTTCGATGGAAACCAACCGGTGGAGTCAATTGGCTTCACTGGTATTGGATGGTCAACCAGTCACAGCGGATCAAGCATTGGCCGTTTTGGAATCAGACGACGACCAACTGCTGGATCTGATCGCCGCTGCGTACCGCTTGCGCCTAAAGCACTTTGGTAAGACAGTGCAGCTCTATTTTTTGGTCAACGCCAAGAGCGGTTTGTGTCCAGAGGACTGCAATTATTGTTCACAATCCAAGATTTCTGATGCACCCATCGAAAAATATCGAATGCTGACTCCCGAGCAGTTGCTGGACGGTGCTCGCGTGGCCTACGAGCGCGGCTCGAAAACCTATTGTATCGTCATCAGCGGTCGCGCTCCCAATGAACGAGAAATGAATACCGTTGAAAAGGTGGTACCGATGGTCAAGGAGAAGTTTGACCTGAAGATCTGCGCTTGCTTGGGTTTGTTGTCCAGCGAAAATGCGGCTAGGCTCAAGGCATGTGGCGTGGATCGAGTCAATCATAACTTGAACACCGGCCCCAATCACTATTCGTCGATCTGTTCGACACACACCTATCAAGATCGAATCGAAACTCTGCGCAACGTGCGGGATGCTGGGATTGAATTGTGCAGCGGTGGGATAGTCGGAATGGGCGAATCACACCAAGACTTGGTTGCCATGGCCATGGAGTTGCGGAGTCTCCAGGTGGAATCGATTCCACGGAACTTCTTGCACGCAATCGAAGGGACGCCACTGGAGCAGCGCGACGATTTAACGCCTCAGCACTGCCTTCGAACCCTCTGCATGATGCGATTTGTCAATCCTTCCAGCGAGTTGAGAATTGCAGGTGGCCGCGAAAAACATCTTCGCAGCTTGCAGCCGTTGAGCCTTTACGTTGCAAACAGCATCTTTGTTGGTGACTACCTGACAACGAAAGGCCAGGCCCCCGAGGCGGATTACAACATGATTCGCGATCTAGGATTTGAAATCACTCGGTGCGAGTCATAAGTGAATTCCGTCAGCGGTTACACCAACTAGATTGAAGGCGTACTGGAGCTGAGATGCTGGCCAAAAGAGTCATTCCCTGCTTGGACGTCAAAGAGGGGCGAGTTGTCAAAGGGACAAACTTTGTCAATCTGCGAGATGCCGGGGATCCAGTTCTGGTCGCGGCGCGTTACGAGCGTGAAAACGCTGACGAATTGGTCTTCCTAGACATTACGGCTAGCCACGAAAAACGTGATATCATGCTGGACGTTGTCAGACGCACGGCTGAAACGGTGTTCATGCCTTTAACTGTGGGTGGTGGCATCCGCACCTTGGATGATATCCGTGCCCTGCTGCAAGCGGGCTGTGACAAGGTTTCAATCAATACCTCGGCAGTCACCAATCCCGATCTTGTGTCACAGGCTGCCGACCGGTTTGGAAGCCAGTGTATCGTGGTGAACATCGACCCCAAACGTGTCTATCGCGATGGAAAAGAGGTCTGGGAAGTCCATACACACGGTGGTCGCACTCCGACCGGCCTGGAAGCGGTGGCTTGGGCGCGTCGGGTCCAGGAATTGGGAGCGGGCGAAATCGTGCTGACCAGCATGGATTGCGATGGGACCTGTAACGGTTATGACATAGAAATCACCTGTGCGGTTAGCCAAGCCGTAAACATCCCCGTTGTCGCCAGTGGGGGGGCTGGACGACCCGAACACTTGGCGGATGCAATACAGTTTGGCAAGGCCGATGCGGCGCTGGCAGCCAGCATTTTTCATTTTGGTCAGTATACAATAGAACAGACCAAGCGGATTATGGCAGATCGAGGCATCCCGGTCAGGCTTTAATCTTGTGCATAGACGCTCACCGGCCGATGGTCGAACGTGCGGAAGTTCAAGGCACTTTCTTGAACGACCCTAACTTGCTCACAGGATGAACTGCTGGACAAACGAAGCACGAGCCGAGTCAGTTTGGATATTTTTTTGGATGATGATTACTAGCTGATTGTTGGGAGTATCTGCGACGTGTCTACAGAAAACGGTAGTCCTTCGGCCTCGGACGAGACCATTGATCGACTGATAGGAAACTTGCTAAAGAAGCGAGAAGCTCTTGAGGTCGACAAGATTTTTCGCGCTCTAGTCAAGTTACAGGGCAGCGACTTGCACATGAAGGTCGGCAATCCGCCGATTGTCCGTGTCAACGGAACGCTCAAGCCACTGAACCGGCCGCCGATCGACAATGAAGAGATGGTGCGCTTGCTGGTGCCCATGATGGACGAGCGTAACCGAGGCATCTTCGAGCGGGACGGTGGTGCTGACTTTGCCTACGTGGTCGAAGTGGACGGTGTCAACTGGCGATTTCGTGTCAACATGCTTAAACAGTTGGGCAAGATCGGCTTGGTGGCACGCCGGGTGAACAATTTTATTCCCCGATTTGAGGGACTTTATCTCCCGGCTTCCATCGAGCACCTTTGCCATCATGATCAAGGTATGGTGCTGTTGGCTGGTGTCACAGGATCAGGCAAAAGTACAACGATCGGTTCGATTCTGAACTACATCAATTCAATTTACAGCAAGCACATTTTGACGCTGGAGGACCCCATCGAGTTTGTGTTTACCGAAGATAAGTGTCTGATCAATCAACGTGAAATTGGTCAAGACGTGGTCAACTTCGAAATCGGCATGAAACATGCCGTGCGAGAAGACCCGGACATCATTCTGGTGGGCGAAATGCGAGACCAGGAGACGTTTATGACTGCCATTCACGCTGCCGAAACGGGGCACCTGGTTTTTGGTACGATTCACGCCTCCAGCGCGCCAACTACGATCGGTCGTATTCTGGACCTTTTCCCAGAAGAAATGCACAATGCGATTCGTTCCGCGATTGCGTTTAACATGAAGGGGATCGTCGCTCAGAAGCTGCTAAAATCGATCAAGCCGGGAGTCGGTCGAGTGCCGACCGTTGAGATCATGACGTTCACCCCCATGGTTCAGAAACTGGTGATGGTTGTCAAGTATTCCAAGTTGCCAGTAGACATTCGCATCGGTGCGGCTGAAGGCATGCAGGATTTTACCATGAGCCTGAAGCAGTTGATCGATGACGAACTGATCGATCGGCCGACGGCGTTTGCTGTTGCACCCAACAAAGAAGCGCTGAAGATGGCCTTGAAAGGTATCGAAGTCAGTTCGCCGGGTATCATTTAAGATGGTTCGGGTTATTTTATAGAAACGATCTAAGAAGAAAAAATGATTTTTGGTCGCAAGAAAAAATCGGCAAGCAGCGATGCTGGCCCCTTGGTTTTGGACGACAAGGAGCAGAAGCTGCCGCCTGTTGAATTCAAGCCCGATGCAGGAAGTAAACAGGAGCAGGAGGGCGTGCTGATCTCGTGTCGATCGGCAACGCACTATCCTGTGGCTGTCATGCTGGTAGCTCACGCTATTGGGTCGCGTGCCGATCAGATCATGATCGACTTTACAGCCCAGGGTGCCGCGCTGAGACTGCGAGTGGACGGTTTGTGGGAAAAGCTGCCGCCGCTGGAGCGAGAAACGGCGGACGGGATGTTAGTAGTCCTAAAAAAATTGTGCTTGTTAAATCCTACGGACCGGCGGTCGCTGCAAAAGGGGAAACTGCCGGTCAAGTTGAATGCTGTTGACTGGGTACTTCGCTTTACCAGCCAAGGCGTGGCCAGTGGCGAACGAGTCTTGATAACAATTGCAACCAAGAAGCCGGTGCTGAACACACTGACCGATCTTGGCATGCGAGAGAAGATGCTGGCAAGCTTCAAAGGACTGATAAATGGTTCTCCATCCTTGTATCTATTCAGTGGGCCAGCAGGGCATGGTTTGCCAACCACTTGGCGGGCTGGGCTGGAAGCGGCAGATCGCTTTATGCGCGATTTTCACTGCGTTTACGATTCGGCTCTGGATGAACCCGAAATCATCAACATAACAAACCACACTTTCAACAAGTCCGCTGGCGAAACACCGATGACGGTCTTGAAGAGTTTACTGCTGAAACAGCCGGATGTTCTGGTACTGCCCGATCTTTTTAGCCCGGAGCTAGCGGAATTGGTCAGCAATGAGGTTAAAGACGAGCATCGATTTGCCATTACGCGCATCGTGGCGGGTTCTGCGGTTGAAGCTCTCTTGAAACTTTTGGCAACTTATCGTGGTTCGGCCAAGAAGCTACTGGAAATTACCAGTGGCGTCATGAACCAGCGGCTGGTTCGTCGGCTGTGCATTGATTGCCGTCAGCCTTTTCAGCCGACACCTCAAATGCTGCAAAAGCTGGGAATACCTGCTGGTCGCGTTCAAACGCTTTATCAGCCGTTCATTCCGCCGCCACCCGAACAGCGTGTTGATGCGAACGGCAAGCCGATCGAAATTGAAATTTGCTCCAAGTGTGGTGGTCGTGGCTACTATGGAAGGGCTGCTGTTTTCGAGTTGCTTGTGCTGGATGACGAACTGCGCCGGGCGATTTTGAAAGACCCGTCTCCCGCCAGCGTTCTGGCTGTCGCTCGGCAGCGAGGTTTCCTGACAATACAGGAAGAATGTGTTCTAGCGGTGGCAACTGGCATGACCAGCCTTCAAGAGCTGCAGCGAATAGTCGCTCCGCCTAAGTAGTTGTGGTTTGGATGAAGTCAATCATGGAGTCAAGCGTTCAATGGTCGAGATACAGTCTGCTGGTCGTCCTATCTTTCATAATGCCCCCGACGATCATTCGCAAGTTCGGTCGCTGAGCGGCTGGGCTGTGCTGTCGCTTGTGGTCGGGTTGAGCTGTTTCCTGGTGCCGCTCGCTTACGGACTGTTGCCATTAGCCGTTATAGCGGTCATCTTGGGAGGCATTGTGTCACTTAAGTTATCCGCTCCAGAGGCAGATTTGGGACTCTGGATGGCCAATTTTTGTCTTGGCATGGGAATCATGAGCGGCACGTGGGTCTTTGCCGCATATAAGACAAATGCTGACTACCTGACCCATCATGCGGTTCAGCATGCCGAGGACTTTATTGGCTTGATCCAGCAAGGTCGGCTGTATGAAGCCATGGAACTGTCCAAGCCAGTTGGCATGAGACAGCCTGAAGGCATCGATCTTCAGCAGTACTACGAATCGTATCAAGGAGATATTTCCGCAGACCTGATCAAACTATCAAGCATGCTTCCCAGCGGCGAAGATGGACCGCCGAATCCAGAAAAAGATCGCAAAGTTGGTATCTCAGTTTTCAAGAACAGCCCCGCGACTGTTTTTATCCAGCAGCATCCACAAGCCAAGTGGAACCTGGTTCAAGTCAAGCAAATTAAGGAAAACGGTGACACCGCATTGATCAAGATGGTCATGCAATGCTCGGATTCTTCCGGCAAGCGACTTCTGGTCGATACCATGCGCCAGCAGACGGCCTCGGTGAATACTGGTCGTTCAGCCGAATGGCGAATCGGCTCGATCAGTGTTGAATAAGACTCACTCAGCGCAGTCGACTGCGAAACAGTTTCGCATTTCGCTCACACGAGAGTTGCGTTACTGCTGACTAAAGCGCAGCAAAAATTCTTGCCTGCGATCAGATTCGTGCTTTGCCACACGCAGGAAAATTTGTCCACCACAGATCGCGGGGCTAGCAAACGCTTCATCGCCGATTTTGTTGCGGCCTAATTCTTCGTACTGGTCTGGTCTAGCCCGAAAAACGAACATCGTCCCATCTTCGCAGGCCCAATAAATCTTGTCGTCAACGCGCACCCCTGATGCACTGATGCGATCGATCAATCGCTTTTTCCACATCTCTTTACCAGTTTTCGCCTCCCAGCAGTACAGAACGCCGCCGTCTGCGTATGAATAAAGATATCCGTCAACAACCAACAGCGACTGCTCATATGCCTTAATTCGATTGCGCCATGCTACATCGCCGGTTACAACATCCAGCGCGACCGTTTCCGATCCTGGAAAACCGCCGCTGGCAAACACCAATCCCTGATGCTGGATCGTCGTGCCACAGGTAGCCAAGGTGGTGGCCGTTGTTTGCCAAAGTTGTTGCCCATTGGCCGGGTCGTATGCAATTACTTTGTTGGCTCCGCTGATCGTCAGGTAGTCCTTGCCCTGGTGAGAGCTTAACCCAGGAGAGGAAAAGGTAATCGTGTTGGTTCGAGACAATCGCCACACCTCCTGGCCCGTATCTCGTCGCAGTGCAACCATGGCCGACGGACCGTCATACTCGTAAGCCATAATGACTGTGTCCCCATAAAGGACCGGCGAAGCGGCGTATCCGTATTGATAGAGTCGCGGGCTATAGCGACCTAGTTCTTTTTTCCAAATCTCCTGGCCATCTAACGACAATGCGGTTACCCAAATCGCGTCGTGATGATAGAGTGCCATGAAAACCCGCTCGCCGTCACAGGCAATCGTTGGAGAGGCTTCTGTATTCTTAACGTGGTTTTTGGCCGGGAATCCGCTACGATTGACTTCAACTTGCCAAAGCAACTTGCCTGTATTCCGGTCGCAGGCTAATGCGTAATGAATCTGTTTTTCCTCGTCAGCCGTCAATAGAAAGACGCGATCTCCTACTACCACCGGAGAACCATGCCCGCGACCAGGAATTGGCTGCGACCAGTCAAGATTCTTCTGTTCTGAGAACTCGGTTGGCGTCTGCTGACTAAGCGCTTGTCCATCGCGCGAGGCACCGCGCCACCATGGCCAGTCTCGCTGAGCATTCAACTGGGGAAATGACTCCAGCGCCACTTGGCCAAAAGCTGTGCTGGACCATACTAGAACCAAAGCCACACCATGGAACATCAAGGACTTCATTTTACGTGTACTTCTAGAGTTAGATTGGAACTAATTGACGTTCGTTGATTATTCCGCAAAGTGGCTTTGCTATCAATGGTTCTGACGCTTACCCATCACGTAATTAGTTGAAATCAGCTCTTAATGCCATTGGAAAGGTAGATTGTCTCTTGACGTTGCCAAGGCTGATCCGTTACTTCCCAAGCAGTCTATGTCATTGAACGGGGAGTCATCACTCTGATTGTCCAGCTTTCAGCCTCGAACGCAAAGCTAGGCCACTGCTTGTGGTTGGTGATGTGCTGCGCCGTGCTGGCTGGCTGTCAGGGTCGTGGATACACCGATGTTTATGTAGATGCCATGGCTGCCGAAATACGCGATCTGGAAGATCAGTTGTACGAGTACGATCACGAGTATCGGTTGTTGGAACAGGAGTTGGACTCGCTACGCCTGGAGAACATGACGCTTCAACAAAGCACAAGCGTGCCCAGCGCCATCGCTCCCAAAGCCAGTTCGCCACTGGACTTCCTACCGCGCGAGTCAGCACCTGCGAATAATTCTGACCGTGCGGCACCGCCAACTGTGCAACCTGCTCCAAAAATCACACCGGTTCCAAAGTCGTCAACTCCACCGACTGGAACTCAGCCCAATCCACTGCCAGGTTCATCGGCGGGCGGCTTACCGAACAGTCCGAACGCACTACCAGCCCCTCCTCAATTACGGTCGCCGGGTGGGGCCACTGAGGAAATCCCTCAGCCGTTTCGTGAGCAACCTGCCCTTCCCAACCTACAGCCACCGTCTGAAGAGATCGAATTTGATGCTGGTCAAGAATTGACCATTCCTACGATAACCACTGGTGCCGTGCAGCCGCCAACTGGGCTAGGGAACACTGCCCTGTCACCCGATGATCTGGAAGTGAACCTGTCTCAGATTGAACTTCCGGCTCAGTTAGCTGCGGCTCATGGACAACTTGGAAAGGCCAAGATCAAACCGGCAACGCAGGTTGTAACCGACAAACGCATCGTCGAACTAGCGTTTCACCCAAGCATGTCGCGGTCGATCAACTTCAACGAAGACGATATTGATGATGGGCTTTATCTGGTCCTTCAGCCCAAGAACGAACATGGTCAAGTTGTTCCGGTAACCGCCGTGCTGACCGTCGAAGTGATCGATCCAGCTCGCGACGAGACCCATTCGCGAATCGGCGTTTGGAAATATTCTGCCGCCGAAGTCCAGGAAAAGCTACAACCGATGGGCAGCCAGCAGGGCATCCACCTTACGTTACCATGGAATGGCCCCAATCCGCGCGCCGATCGAGTGCTGGTGATGGTGACTTACACCTTCGACAATGGTCGTCAAGTGATCGGACAAAAAGAGGTCTACGTTAACTCGGCTTCAAGAATGAAAACTGTTTGGGCCCCACGAGCCAATCGTTCGGCAGCCCAAATCGGTCAATCACAACGACATCAAGGTGAACCCGCTCCCCTACGCCAGGCTGCTGCCATTTCGGAACAGCCTGTGAGCGGTCCGGTCGTGCCAGCCATCGGAGGATTCCCGCCTCCCGACGGGGCACCCGCTCCCTAGAATGCCTTGATCTGAAAACGTTGCTCAGAAACCCTGGATCAACTGTCCATCGTTCCGCAAACCCAAGCGATTAAATAGGTCGGGATCGATCTCGAATCGAATAAATTGAACACTTCCGTCGACCAGCAGAGCATTCATTCCACCTGAGTGAGCGCTGCCGAATCTATACCCGGCTTTGGGGTCTTGATCGTCGTTGAAGCGTCGATCGGATTTGGGAAAATAACCGGTATAGCGAACAACATCTGGGTCCCAACCATCCGCCCAACCGGCATCGTCATGCCAATCTCCCGTTTCGTATCGCTGGAAGTGCAAGTGCTTTTCGGCGATCAACAGAGTTTGGGATAGCCCATCGGTGATATCTGCCATGCGTGACTTGGACCCTCGCCATACTTTATCCT
>DAIRSD010000097.1:9290-12699 GCA_036804625.1 Aureliella sp.
CCTTATCTAAACCGCCGAGCACGATGGCTCCTCGGTATGGCTTGTCGACCCATCCCAATTCCCACGTGTCGCCATACCAAAACTGATCCCATGAATCCACCGAATTGGCTGGCGTTGCTGAAGCGTAATCCATCAAAAAGCGTCCGCCCTGATTGGCAGATCTGGCACTTGAGCGCCGCGATGGACAAAAGAAGATGGTTGGCCCAGCCTGTGTCCGAATGTGATCAGCTCCCTTTTCGCTGCTCAATCGAGACAATGCCATCTGTTCGATCATTGGCAGAATCTGGGTGGCCCAGCTTCCCTCCGTGCCCCAAGGATTAAATCCACCGGGAGGCATATAGCTCATCAGATCGTGGTGCATGATGACCCCCAAGCCCTGTTGCTTGAGATTGTTCACACAGGTCGTTCGACGCGCAGCTTCGCGGGCTGCCTGAACCGCTGGTAGCAATAGTCCCACCAAGATACCGATAATGGCGATCACTACCAACAATTCAACGAGCGTGAATGCTGCTTTGCGATCGGAGTTGAATAACTTAGGCTTGAATCCGCTAGAGCGCATAAGACATCTACCTAAAGAGGATGATCCTTTGGCACTTTTCTAGAATCTATCCGTTCGCGAAATGCTTTAGCCAATTTAGAGTTTGTTGGATATATTGGCGAGCGGCAGATGAATATCGACTGAAAATACTAGACCGACGAGCAAGCGAGTGTGCCTGTTGATAAGTCTCGAAACGCACACGCGGTCGCGTCGGGCTGGTACCGCTTCAAACGCAGATCGCCTTAGCCCACTAGAGGACCTTCATTATATCTCAAGAATTATCTGGTATAAGCCTGAATGGGATAATCTGTCGGTCGGCTGCGTTTCGTAGTTTTGGCAACCTGCGGGCCTGAGGCAAACACCCAATTATTTACCTGGAAGTCACAGCAATCATTGCTTCAGACTTCGGGCATCACATGACGATACCATGGATATTCGTTGAAAAAGTACCCAAGAACAGGTAGGAAACAGGCTGTCGACTTCTGCGTCAGAGATTCCGGCTCCCATCTTGCGTTTAGACCCTAATTCAAGCCAGGCTGCATCGGTGACCCTGGGTGCAGCTAGCGAATCGGCTTCGGCTATCCAGGAATTGAGCCAGACCATTGAATCGCTCCGCCATCAACTGGAGCAGGCTCGCCGCATGGCGACCCTGGGGGAGCTGACAGGAACGGCCACTCACGAGTTCAACAATCTGCTAATGACGATATTGAACTATTCCAAGCTTGGCTTGCGACATAAAGACGATGCCACTCGAGATAAAGCGCTGCAAAGAATTCATGATGCAGCAGGTAAAGCTGGCAAATTGACCGGCAGTATCCTGGCTCTGGCTCGTAATCGCAGCGGTAGCATGGAGCCAACCAATCTGCGTCAAATCGTCGAAGATACAGTGCTTCTCTTAGAACGTGAGTTTCGCAAGTACCAACTGCACCTTGAGTTCCAACTGGACGAAGTGCCAGAAGTAATGGGGCAAGGTAACGAACTTCAGAGGCTGCTGATCAACCTTTTAGTCAACGCACGCCAGGCCACTGCGGCTGGGGGTTATGTTCGAGTTACTTTGAAAGCAAATCCAGAGGCTGGCGAAGTAGTACTGACCGTCCGCGACAACGGAACCGGTATTTCACAAGATGTGATCCATAAGATTTTTGACCCCTACTTCAGCACTAAATTAGGGCCGGACGCATCTGGGCGAGGCGGTACTGGCGTGGGCCTAGCTCTTTGCAAAGAGATCGTCGACGCGCACCGTGGACGAATCCGCGTCGAGACAGCCTTGGGCAAAGGAACTGCCTTTAGCATTCGTTTGCCCATTGCAGACACTTTACCCAGCGCTGACCGAGTAGCCTAAATCAGCTAGTTCCCCGAGTTGCTCTCGTTTTCTTTTTTCAATCGTCCAGGCTTCCAGTCTGGATCGGATTCGAAAAACATCAAATGCTGCCATGGCAAGTCATCAAACTGGCTGCCCAGCCGAAACCCATTAGCACGGTACTCACGTAGTATCTGACGCTTGCTCATCTTGTGCAGAGGTAAAATAGGCACCTTGGGATCTTCGGCGCGGAATTCCAGCAGCGCGATCCTCCCCCCAGGCTTCAGGCTCCTTCGTATGGCCGCAAGCATTTGTTCCGGATGCGAGAATTCATGGTAGACGTCAACCATCAGTACCAAATCGACACTGGCCAGCGGTAGATGTGGATTGGTCAGTTCGCCCAAGATGGTTTCGATATTATCGATGCCCGTTTCTTCCGCTCGCAAATGCAGTAGATGAAGCATTTCTTGCTGGATGTCGACCGCCAGGACTTTACCACCTGGAGCAATCTGTTTGGCCATTTCCATCGAGTAAAACCCGTTACCACAGCCCATGTCGCAGACGAGCATTCCTGGCTTAAGCTGTAGTTGTTCAAGCGCAGTTTTTGGGTCCTCCTCCTGTTGACGCTCCGATCTGACAAGCCATCCAGCATGCGCATAGCTCATGGTCGGAGCAATCTTACGACCAAGGTAAGACTCGCGTGCCGGAGGCGAATCTGACTCGAGGGATTCTACTTCAATAGTTGGATCTACTGATTGAGCAAGGGTGATTGACGTCGTTGCATACGCCGTCATCCCTAGCCACACAATAAATGGTGCTACTTCGAACCACGCGGGTAATGATTTTTGCCTAAGAAGCCCTAACAACCGCTCGTTCCATGCCATAGTGTCCCTTCCTTTCGGGTTTAGGCTGCGGCGACACGCTCATCAGCACTATCCCTAGTTTATCACAACGCAGGAACCCAGTAGCGCGATCTATGCAGGAAACGTTGTGAAGTACGTTAATTTGCTAGCGTAGCCGTGGAAGCAAGTGCTTGCAATTTGGCAACCGCGCGTTGCTCCAGTTGACGGACTCGTTCCTTGGAAATCCCCAATTTATCAGCAAGAACTTGAAATGTTTTAATCTTTCCACAAGGGCTCAGCGCATACCTGGCTCGCACGATCAACTGTTCCCTACGATCCAGTTGCTGAACCAGTGAGCTTAATCGATCCCGCATCGATTGCCACAATTGATCTGCGGCTTGACCACGCGGTTCCGGTTCCACGGCATCTGCGACCCAGTGTTCTGAATCGTCGGTAAACAAAGCGTTTTCCAGTTGCTGTTGAAGTTCAAGATTATACAGCGACCTGGAAATGCTTCGATAAGCGTAAGTGCTGAACCGGAACCCTCGCTGATAATCAAATTTCTCGACAGTCTGCATCAATGTGACGACCCCTTCGCTGTACAGCTCGTCAAAGCTGAAAACAGGAGAGACAAACTTTTTTACAAGAGATATGCCTAGCCTCAGGATCGAGTAGATCTGATGGTCTCGAAAAAGCCGTACAAGATCGAGAAGTTCCAAAATCTGTAGA
>DAIRSD010000098.1:0-12500 GCA_036804625.1 Aureliella sp.
CGCAAAAACCAAATTAAGTGGCATGTCCAAACGGCTGGACAGTCGCTGAAGCTTTATGCTGGCTGGCTGGCAAACGGCTGGCTGGCTGGCTTTCGATTATTTACAAAGATTAGACAACTCCCAATCGCAAACACCACAATTGAGACTCAATCTCATCATGCTCGATATCATAGAAACACCGATGTAAACGTCAAGTGCCTGGAAGGAAAAAAATCGAGAAAGGTTTCGGACTTACATATTGCCGAATGTAATTCCTTTAAATAATGGAGTTTACATCTTTGACGATGAACCACCCAACCACCATCCTTGGGCCAAACGAAGGTCGGCGAACAAGCGTCGTTGGCGATATGACCCGTTCCCTAGCGACCGGGGAGTACACGTGAAGTGCGGGTGATTTGGGGTGAGGGGGACACAGCTAGATGCCATATGGGGTGGAACGGGGACACTCAACTTTGCCAGGGGGCACCGTAATAACAGACGCAACAATCCAAGCGGGTTAGCGAAGCTGGTGAGATGCCAGGCATAGCTGTAGCTGTAGGGGGTGTGCAGAGATCGCTCATGCGCCATTTTTGATGTTGACTGTAACTTGAGGCAAGCTGCGGCAAAAGACTTGTTAGCATCGAAGCGATCGCGTAACACACCATACCCCGATCACCGAGGCGTTGATTCAACTCATTCAGCGCCGAGGGTGAGTTACGATGCCCGAACAAACGAAGAACTGAAACTTCCCTCGTCGGTAAGCGACTTTCGTAGCGTTCAATATTTCAACGTCACGGACCTGTGTACCACACCCAACTTGGAAGCTATATTCAGACGTAGAATCTAAACGCAGAGTTAAGGAGAACACAGCATGTTTTAGGATCTTTGGTAGACCAGGGACTACCGGTTGGTTCCTAGGCATCGTGCCTGGAGACGCTACCTGGAAAGTTTTGGCCAAACGTGTAGAATCGCGGAACGATTCTATAATTGGTCTTCGGATCATTCCCTTCCTCGCACAATCAATGAGCCCTCAAAATGCTACGATCCACCGTAAGTTTCTGCCTATTTTTCTGTCTTGCGACGACTTCCTACGCACAACGGTCTGAAGTGAAGGTGGATGATAGTGCTGCTGAAAAGTTGGGCTGGCAATTGGGGGTGCAAACCTATAGTTTTAATCGCTTCACTTTCTTTGAAGCCATCGACAAGGCCGCTTCAGTCGGTTTGAAATACGCAGAGACTTATCCCGGGCAAAAAATTGCTGCCGATATCGATGGCAAAATGGGCGTTGACATGAACGCTCAGGAGATTCAGCAGGTCAAAGACAAGTTGGCGTCTGCGAAGATTCAATTAGTCGCTTTTGGCGTGGTGGCATTGAGCGCGGATCAGGCTGAGAGTCGGCGAACTTTTGAGTGGTGCAAGCAGTTTGGTATTCAGGTCATCAACACCGAAGTACGCGAAGAAGCCTTTGATACATTGGAAAAACTATGCGCCGAGTATCAGATCAAGATTGGCATTCACAACCATCCTAAACCATCTTACTACTGGAACCCAGAGACAGTATTGAAAGTGATTGAAGGACGAAGCCACTGGATCGGTGTTTGTGCTGATACTGGGCATTGGCTGCGATCCAACCTTGAACCTCTTGAGTGTCTAAAATTGTTAGAGGGCCGCATTGTCAGCTTTCACTTTAAGGATCTGAACGGAAAAGGTAAAGGAGTTCACGACGTGCCTTGGGGGCAAGGCGTTGCCAACGTTCCCGCGCTGCTGGCTGAAGTTAAGCGTCAAGGATTCAAGGGGCCGATCTCCATCGAGTACGAACATAACTGGCTAGAGTCGCTACCTGAAATTGGTCAGTGTGTTACAAGATTTCATGAACTGGCAAGCAAGATTACACAGTAAGTCGGGATCGGATGGTAAATCAGTCAAACAATTCAGTGGCCTTTTGACTTTGAAGGTCGCAGGATATGTTGGTGCATCGCTGGCTATGCAACACTAGCAACTGGATCAGGGAATAGTCTTGTGATTGAAATACAATCCAGTAGTCCGAAACTAGTGCTGCTGGATGCGATGGCCCTGATCTATCGTGCTCACTTTGCTTTGATTCGCAGCCCTCGATTTACGCGTTCTGGTCAATGTACTTCGGCTGTTTTTGGATTGACCAACACACTGTTAGATATCATCCAGCGCGAGCAGCCAACTCACTTGGCAGCCGCCTTTGACACGGCAGAGCCGACAGTTCGGCATTTGAACTTCCCCGAGTACAAAGCGCACCGCGATGCGATGCCCGAGGATCTTTCCAGCCAATTGCCACTGGTAGATCGACTCATGCTTGCCTTGCGAATCCCCATCTTGCGACTTCCCGGCTACGAAGCCGACGACATCATTGGCACCCTGGCTCATCAGGCAGCCAAACAGGGATTCGAAACTTTGATGGTTACCCCTGACAAGGATTACGACCAACTGGTCTGCCCAAACGTCTGTGTCTATAAGCCTGGTCGCCAGGGCGGACCGTCAGAGATCTTTGGAGTTGCAGAGGTCTTGGCCAAGTGGGAAATCCAGCGGATCGACCAAGTAGTCGACATACTGGGACTGATGGGAGACAGTAGTGACAATATACCTGGCGTGCCGGGCATAGGACCTAAGACGGCGGTCAAGCTGATCCAGCAGTTTGGCTCACTGGAAAATCTGCTGGCCAGCACCGATCAACTCAAAGGCAAACAGAAGGAGTGCCTGGAGACCAACGCTCAACAAGCTCGGCTATCCAAACAACTGGTAACAATTCAACTAGATGTGCCACATCCTTTTCAGATCGCCGATTTTGTTTATCAAAACTATGACCTAGCACAGCTACGGCAATTGATGGTCGAATTGGAATTCGAGACCCTTGGTAAGCGACTATTTGGCGAAACTTTTACTATCGAGCCAGGCAATCCCACTCCAGTCATCACATCCGCATCTAAGGATAATGTACCTAGATCACTGTTTGATGATCAAATTGACGATTCCGATATTCACACCACGAAGCACCGCTACACGATTGTACAAAACCATGCTCAGCGCATTGAATTGGTTGAGAAATTATTGGCTGCAGATCGATTCTGCTTTGACACGGAAACCACTTCACTGGATCCTCGGTCTGCTCGACTGTTGGGAATCGCGTTTGCGATATGTCCTTATGAAGCATATTACGTTGTCTGCCCGGAGGATGTGGACCAATTAGCTGAAGTACTCAATCAACTGCGACCTATTTTCTCCGATTCGCAAGCCTTGAAAGTTGGTCATAACTTGAAGTACGACTTGTCAGTACTCAAGTGGAATGGCTTGGAAGTTACAGGCCCATTCTTTGATACCATGCTTGCTCATGCGATGATCGATCCTGAGAGCGAACATGGTATGGATCGACTGGCCGAAACCTACTTGCAATATCGTACGATCAAGATTGATGAACTGATCGGTCCCAAAGGATCTCAGCAGCGAAACATGGCTGACGTGCCGGTTCAAAAGGTTGGGCCGTATGCCTGCGAGGATGCCGACGTGACGCTACGACTGGCTGACGCTTTGCTTCCACAGATGGCGGAGCGCGGAGTGCAACGCGTCTGTCATGAAGTTGAATTCCCGCTGACGCAGGTGCTGATCGATATGGAGTACGAGGGAATTCGCTTGGATAGTCAGGCAATCCAAAAATTCTCTGAGCATCTAGAAACTGAGATATCTGAACTTCAGCAGAAGATTCACAACACGGCCGGTCACCCGTTTAATATCGACTCGCCAAAACAATTGGGGATCGTTCTGTACGAAGAATTGCGAGTGGAGGGTGCTCCCAAGAAGACCAGTACCGGACAGTATTCTACTCGGGAGTCTGAACTCGAGCGGTTGAGCAGTCGACATCCGATCATTCAAGATGTATTGGAGTATCGCAACGCCACAAAGCTAAAGCGCACCTATGTGGATCAGCTACCCAGCTTTGTCAATCCAAAGACAGGCAGGCTGCACACGGTTTATAGTCAGGCCTGGACGGCTACGGGTCGCATGCAATCGGTCAATCCTAACTTGCAAACGATACCTATTCGCAAGCAGCGCGGCCGCGAAATACGCGCCGCCTTTGTTCCTCGAAGCGAAGATTATCTTATTCTGTCGGCAGACTACTCGCAAATCGAACTTCGTGTCATGGCGGACTTAAGTGGCGATCCGGCAATGCTTGAAGCATTTCAGAATAATGTCGACATCCATGCGGTTACCGCGTCGAAGGTGTATGGAGTACCGGTGGGACTGGTCACCAGAGAGATGCGCAGTAAAGCAAAGACTGTCAATTTTGGTATTATTTATGGCATCTCAGCTTTTGGACTCCAGCAGCGGCTTAACATTCCGCGGGCTGAAGCCGCAGAGCTGATCCAAAACTACTTTGCCGAGTATCCGCAGGTGAAAAAATACATCGATGCTACCATCGAATTTGCTAGGAAGCACGGATACGTGCATACGCAATCTGGCCGTAGGCGTTACCTGCGCGACATCAATTCTCGCAGCCGCACCGCAGTGGCCGCAGCCGAACGACTGGCAATGAACAGTCCCATTCAAGGAACTGCCGCCGATATACTGAAACTGGCCATGATTCGCGTTCATCAGGCGCTGCGAACTGGCAAATTCAAGACCAAGATGCTACTTACTGTACATGATGAAATCGTATTCGATTTATACAGAGACGAACAAACCCAGGTGCTGCCTGTTATTGAGCAGGCGATGACCGGTGCTTTCGAGATGCGTGTGCCGCTGGTCGTCGAAATGGGATATGGGGAGAATTGGCTGGCCGCTCATTAAACGCTATGGAACCCATCCACCTAGTCTTCTTGCTTTACCTTGCAGCCATTGCACTAGCTGTTCTGGACATTTTTTTGCCGTCAGGCGGTGCTTTAATCTTTTTTAGCCTGGTGGCTGCAGTTGGCTCAGTTTACTACGGGTTTCAGATCGGCTTCACTGCTGGACTATTGGTTTTGGCGGCTGATCTTGCTACCGTTCCGCTGCTACTTTGGGGAGCGATCAAGATATGGCCGCATACCCCGATGGGCAAACGAGTTTTGCTACAACCAACAACCTATTCCAGTGATGATCTACGTCAACTGCTTCAAAACTTTGTTGGTCATGTGGTCGCAGTTCGTTGGCCCATCGCTCCAACTGGCCAGATTCAAATTGGACACCAGCGCTATAATGTAATTAGCAGCGATGGTCAGTTCATCGACTCGGGTCATCGCGTAAAGATCCTGCGAGTTCAGGAAAGACTGCTCGTAGTCACTCCAACCGACCAACCGCTAACGGAACCTAGATTGGAAAACTCGTCGAAGTCTCGTGAGGTTTCCGATCAGCAAGACTTGCTCGATTTACCTGCAGATCAAATTGGGCTGAGCGGCATTGACGATACAAAGCCGAATAAGTAGTCGCGATTGCATTTCAACTACTTTCGGTTTTCCGCCCACACCCGCGCTTTCAAAATCAGTTGTCAGTCAAGCTGCGTGTTAACGGGTAAATCGTTCAATCGTTTTGTTTTGATCCATTGGACCATCATCGCAAAATAACCCTCGGAGAACCGCTGGGGCACAAGTGTTTGGCCCTGCATTTTGTATTCTATCATTCCATGATCGGCCTCGGGAAACACCAACACATCTAACCTGGGCTGTTGGGACTGCAAATCCCGCAAGATATTCTGCGTATTAGTGCTTGGGGCTTCACGGTCCTTGCCTGCCAGCATCCATAATGTGGGCACCGAATTGGCTTGCAAAAACTTAAGCGGCTGATGATCCCAGGTCGTACCAACGTCAAACCAAGGTCCCAGCAATCTACTGAGCCAGTTGGGGTAGTACAAAAGGTCACCTGTAAATTCTCCTTCGAACGCGGCATACCAAGGCTCGTCTTGATATTTACTGCGTACTTTGCTGAGTTGATCGAAACCATCTCGGAAGCCCGACGCAATGACTCGACCTGTCGCGTCCGTGACCTCTTTAGCTTTTGAGATCACTTGATCGTCGTAACCGGCTCGACGAAGCTGTTCAATGACCTCGTCGCGATCTTCGGCCAGTGGACCTTCAGCCAAACCGTATGCGATGACCTGAAAATCCGGTTGGGACTTGTGAGCGGCCAGCGGGATTATCCAGCCGGCTTGGCTACCACCTTCAAATCCAAATTCTGAAGCTCGATCCCCCGCTAAGCGTCGCGCCTCGGACATGGCCGCTACGGCATCGTCGGCTAACAGGTGAAAGTTTTGTGTGTACTTGCCATCAGATCGACCCGTCCCGCGCTTATCATAAACGAATACGCCAATCTCTTGGGCCGCCAACAAAAATTGAAAGCGATTGTTCCCCACAGCCGAATGTTTCTCGGCGCCGTGTAACAACACGACAATTGGTACTTGAGACTCGGTGCGAGGCATAATTAGACGGCCAACTAGCAAAGTCCCCTGGCTAGTGAACTGCGTATCGACTATGTCTGCTTCACAGCGGTTGCCGGTGTAACTTTTTCCGCCTTGAGAAAATTGAACTGTCGAGCCCGTTGAGCCATCGAAAGATACGGTGACTTCCACGGGCGTTCGTCCGGCCCAGCCAGGGCCAGCGGAAAAAGTGGGCCGATCTGGAGAACTGGCCTCACTAGGAATCAGCAGACCCGTCTCACCGCTCATAAAATAGTGTCTTAGACTATTGCGATCCGCCGAGGAGCTGAACCAGAGCAGTCGTCCGTCATTCAGTCGATACGCTCGCTGCAAACTAGCCACCTCTGGAATAGGTGGCCGTTCCCTCGGGCGATACCAAACAAAATAGACCATGGCTGCCAACGAGCCAACGACGATAGCTCCCCAGAATGTTCGCCTTTTCAGCAGTTTTCTCAACAAATTTCTCCTAGTAAAGCCATCCATCATTTTGCTAGACGCTCTAAATCATCATGCGATGTATTGGGCAACCGTCACGCAAGCACAGGGTATTCGAAATCCTCGGCAGACTATTGGATAAAAAATCGATTCGCAATGAACATTTCGGACGCTTTCGAGCGGATTGATTGACTTGCACAATCCATAGAACCCTCACAAATCGTATCGTTGTGACGCCTACAGCTCTGTTCCCCAAAAAACTATTTACGAACAGGCTCGACAACAAAATCATTGCCCAGAGACCAAGCTAGGGTTGGTGCAATCTATCACTTCGACTTCTCGCAGGTGTGGCACTTTTATCGTTATGGCGAGTCAACCAAATACACGGTCGCTTGGCCTGCCTACGCAAGGCAAAAGGCAGGGACCTTCTTTTCGCTTCCCTACTTCAGCGACAGATGACTTGGTTGGGACAACCATCGACGGTTACACCGTCATCCGTCGCATTGGCCAGGGCGGAATGGGATCGGTATTTGAAGTCCAACATAACCGTTTGCAGAAGTCTTTCGCGCTTAAGTTGATTTCAGAATCGCTAGAACATGATGCCGACGCCGTTCAACGATTTCGTACCGAAACACTTGCTTTGGGAAAATTGGACGATCCCCATATCGTCCAGGCCGTTGACGCTGGCCAGTGGCGTGGCCGCCCCTATCTGGTGACGGAATTGATCATGGGACTCGATTTGGCAATGTAAGTTGGCCAGAAAGGTCCACCAGACAGTGTCGTTGCGTCGAAGTGGATTCTCCAAGCGGCCGGTGCTTTGCATTACGCTCACCAACGCGGCATATTTCACCGTGATGTCAAGCCTTCCAATCTGTTGGTCGATCATCTTGGAAACGTCAAGCTATTAGACTTTGGGCTGGTACGAAATACCAACAGCGCTCAGTTGACTCAGTCCGGTTGCTTCATGGGCTCCATTGACTTCCTGGCACCAGAACAGGCTGCTGACGCACACAGCGCAGATGCTCGCAGCGATATTTACAGCTTAGGTTGTACCTGGATCTTCTTGCTCAGCGGACTTCCGCCATTTCCAGACAACAGCCATCCTAGTTTGGCTGCCAAAATGCATGGACACTTATACGAACATCCCGTTTGGCTACAACAGCCACCCTCCGACGTACCCAATTGGACGCGAGAATTAATCCAGTCGATGATTGCTAAAGAACCCAGTCAACGACCCGCATCTTGTCAGCAAATCACCGATCGGCTGAGTCAATTTCAGTCGGTCAGTCATTCGCTACCGACAATTCGGCAGACTACTAGTGCTATACCAATCACTTCAGCAAATACAGCAGATTCACCCTTGCCCGAAATTCGCTGGCGGCGAGCGGTACTTGCAATCGCTGCATTGTTGGCGGTAGCAACAATGGTGAAAGTCTCGCTGACAGGTTTCTCGCATACACCTTCTCACGGCAGCTCGAACGAAGTTCGACTTACTAAAAAGCCATCCGCAGATACTATCTCTAATCAGGTCGATCCTGGTGCGGCAAAGCTTCCAGTAGTGGTGCCAGCTGCGAACAAGATTGAGACCCTGGCCACCGAATCCACACGCAGCGCGCGCGGGACAATTTTACCAACCAAGCTCGGCAAGCCGAAGCTGACCACAGAATGACCGAATAGATTTCGGTCCTTGGAGACGACTATGTCGAATGAAGCAACACGATTTTCCAATTCATTCTGTGCCCAGTGGCCGGGATCCTTAGCGACTGGGGCGATGTTGGTGAAAGTATATCCGGCAAGACCACTTGATCCCCCAATCGAGCTTTCGGACCAGTCGGTGATGGTCGGCCGAGATGAGAGCTGCAAAATCCACATTTCTGCCGCCTCGGTATCTCGCCAGCACGCCGAATTGACGTGTGATGCAGGCCGATGGACTATCCGTGATCTTGACAGCACCAACGGTACCTTCGTTGACGAAAAACCGTGCAAGTCCGCTGAACTGCGTTGCGGCGACCGGTTGCGATTTGGCAGCCAAATCTACAAGTTCGTAACGCTTGACGGCGTCGAATCCAAGTACCATGAAATCGTATTTAAGCTGATGACGACCGATGGCCTGACTCAAGTCTACAACAAACGATTTCTGCTCGACTCTCTGGAGCGTGAAATTGCCAACGCTTGCCGTAACCAACAGTCAATCGCCCTGTTGGTAATGGATCTGGACAAATTCAAATCAATCAATGACACCTATGGCCATTTGGCGGGCGATGCTGTGTTGGTCGAATTCGCTCAGCGGTCCCAGGGCGTCTTGCGGACCGGCGAAATCTTAGCTCGGTTTGGTGGAGAAGAATTCTGTTTACTATGCTCGCCAGTGACTGTCCAACAAGCAGTTGTAGCTGCTGAACGGTTGCGAAGTGCCATAGCTGCATCGCCCGTGTGCTTTCAAGACATTCAAATACCGGTCACTGTCAGCATCGGTGTGGCCTGTTACGACGGCCGGCACCCAATCGAGCCAACACAATTGATTGCTCAAGCTGATACTAAACTCTATCTGGCCAAGCAGAACGGTCGTAATCGAGTTGAATGTTAGTTAGAAATTAGCCCAAGTTGATGCTTAGAAAATTTCCAAAACTCCAAGTCAGGATAATAATGAACATGAAACGCTGTGTACTGAGTCTTGTACTGTGTCTATTAACCGCACCGGCACTACGTGCTGATTTCACGCCTATTGCTGGCTGGGATCAACAACTATTTCCCTCCTTTTTAATCGGCACTGCGGCAATGAAGTCGGATGCCAGGGAAGTGCCAGTCAAATACTTGGGAGACCCCAATGGCTTGTTGGGTGTTGAAGTCGTCGCGCCGCAAGACGATTGTGAAATTGAAGTCACCATTGAATTCAGCCAGTATGCCGAGACTAGTCAGTACTTGGGTCGTTTACCCAAGCAAGGCGAAACCTACACAGTCTTTCCGAAAGTTAAGTATCGGTTCGACACGCTAAGCCAATGTTCACAGGCCACACCGTCAACCGTAACGTACCGCGTCAAGCTGGGCGGTGGTACTGTTCAGGAGAAATCAGCTACCGTGACAATACGCAGCATCCAAGATTGTCCGATCAAAGTCTTAGTAGGTGAAGAAGTCATCGACACCAGTTTTGCATTCGCTGTATATGTCAATGAGCAACATCCGTTCATGGACAAGCTTCTACGCGAGGCTCTTGACATTGGCGTTGTGGATAGCTTCATTGGTTATCAAGCCAAGTCAGAAAGCGAAGTATTGCGTCAAGTATACGCGATTTGGGATTTATTGGTTGCTCGCGATGTCCGTTACAGCAGTATCACTACGACAGCAGCCGACTCCGACCAAATTCTTAGCCAGAACGTACGCTCGCTGGAAGACACGATCAACAATCAACAGGCCAATTGTGTCGACGGATCGGTATTATTGGTTACATTGCTCCGTAAAATTGACATCGAATCGTTTCTGATTTTGGTTCCCGGGCATTGTTACGCAGGATTCTTCCTGGATGCTGAGCACACCAAGGCGCTGGCCATCGAGACCACGCTGGTTGGAGCCGAGGTGGAAGAACCCGATGAATTGGACCCGCTACTGGACGAATCCGTAGACGAGTCGCTACGAGGCGATTACTCCTGGCCAAGTTTTGTGCGTGCATTGGAGGAAGGTACCGGAAAATTTGTCGCGAGCCAGGAGAAATTTCAAGATGAAACTGAGGTTGACTATCGCATCATCGACATATCAGCCGCTCGCAAGTTAGGCGTGCTACCGATACCTCATCGCGGCAAAGAGAAATTTGTCCACTTCGATCACTCGGAGTACATTGCCGAAGAAGATGCCGACGACGCGTATGAAGAGGAAGACTATGAAACTGAAGATGACTCGGAATGGGAGGACGTTGAATAACGCAACTAAAGCACGCATAGGGACCTGTCCAATTATCATTGCCGCGATTCTGTCCTCCCCCTTATCCTGCGCTGAATTTCCAGTAGCATATTATGCTTTGTGGAGATTTGCGAATTGACGGACTGAGTATTACAAGTCGGGTGTCAACATTTCATTTGCAATTTATGGTCCGTCGGTCGACTAATCAACGAAAACCGCTCCAGGCTGAGAACATGCAGGCGCATCCGCCTGCAAAGCTTTCGTCGACCTCGGCTGTACAATCCATTTTCTACGGCAATTGGTTTGATCCCTGGGTCTGTGCAGTCGCAGCACTGCTGAGCCTGCTGCCATTCCTATCGAAGGCGGTCCACTTAGACGATACAGTATTTATCTACGTCGCCAAGCAGATTTGCCAGAATCCGATAGATCCATTTGGACTTGTGATTAACTGGTATGGCCATCAGATGCCACTTCATGAAGTTCAACAAAACGGTCCGTTGGCCAGTTACTACATGGCTCTCGCGGCTAGCCTGCTTGGGTGGAGTGAAGTTTCATTACATGCGGCATTTCTAGTTCCCGCACTGGCGTGCGCCGTAGGAATGTTCTATTTGGCGAAGCGGCTTTGCGATCAGCCGGTACTGGCTACGCTGATCATGCTGGTAACTCCAGTCTTTTTAGTCTCTGGCACCACGCTCATGTGCGACACCCTCATGCTAGCATTGTGGCTATGGTCGGTTGTGCTTTGGATTTGGAGCGCCGACCGACACAGTCACGGCTGGGCGATTTTGAGCGCGGTTTTGATTGGTGCAGGCATTGTCACCAAGTACTACGCTGTAGCAATTGTTCCATTGTTGCTTGCCTATTCTCTTTTCCGCTGGCATGATGTGCGCTGGCGAGTCTTTTACCTGCTGATACCGGTAGCAATGGTATTGGCCTATGATCAATACATGTCGTCGCTCTACGGACACTCACTATTGAAGGGTGCTAGCGATCATGCCATTGAGATGGCGGGCGCAAAAGGAAGCGTAAGCTATCGAATCGCGGTCACCCTAACGTTTATGGGAGGATGCCTGGCGGCGATATTGTTCTACGCACCTTTGCTTTGTTCGCGAAGGTCACTATTAGCGGCGTGCGGATTGTGCGTGTTGACTGCTTTGTTGCTGCCACTTTTCTTGGACTTGAATGTAACCTATTGGTCGGCGATGACGAATCCTCAGTCATTGCTCTTCATTTTTCAATTCTCCATTTTTCTTATCGGCGGAGCCGGAATACTGGTTCTAGTTGGACGTGATGTGTTGATCCGGCGTGACGCCGACTGTCTTTTGTTGGGTCTATGGGTTGCTGGAACATTTTTCTTTTGTTCCATAGTCAACTGGACCGTGAACGGCAGGTCACTTCTCCCGATGACGCCGCCTGTCAGCTTGCTTCTAATCCGAGGATTATCGCCGTTGTTCAAGGGGCAGTCCAGAAGTTCGGTTTTTCTGAAAGCAGTCCCGCTTGGATTGACTGCCGCACTTGCGATGAACGTGGCTTGGGCTGACACCTGGTGGGCCAATTCAGCTCGATCAGCGGCCCAGTTCTTTGACTCACATGGACCGTTTCTTGATAAGAGAGACAATGTCTTTTATTCGGTGCATTGGGGAGTTCAATTCTATATGGACAAACTGGGATTCCGAGCGTTGGAGGCAAATCAAAGTACCCTGCGTTTGGGAGATTCGGTCATTTTTCCTGCATACAACACCAACGTACCTCAGCAACTTCTGGCAGGAGCCAAGCAAGC
>DAIRSD010000099.1:0-12449 GCA_036804625.1 Aureliella sp.
ACTGCCTAGCCGAACAGTTGATCCAAAACGATTGGACGATTAAATGGCTGGAGCGCGAGATTGAGAGCAGACAGCCCTACCGGTTAAGCAGCTTGCCCAGTGCGGAGCATTTAGAGAAGGACGCTGATGGAGCGCTGCTGAGCCACCGAAAAATTCGGCGACTGAGTGCAGAGAACCTGCGAGACGCGGTCCTTCTTACCTGCGGAAGTTTAGATCAACGCCTGGCCGGTCCCAGTGTGCCTGTCCATTTGACCGACCAGATGACCGGACGCGGGCGCCCCAACATTAGCGGACCGTTGGACGGAGATCATCGCCGTAGCATCTACCTTGAGGTGCGGCGAAACTTCTTGAATCCATTTCTGATCGCATTTGACTTCCCTATGCCCAGTTCCACCACGGGACGCCGCAACGATTCCAATGTCCCTGCTCAGGCCCTAGGACTACTGAACGATCCCCTAATGGACCTGATGAGCCAGCGGTGGGCTCAGCAGACAGATCAGTGGTCTAGTCCCCATCGCCGCATCGAGCTAATGTTTCAAACCGCCCTGGGTCGCTCACCTACAGACACCGATTCGCGGCGCTGCATGGAATTTGTAACATCCTACTCTCAAGACACAAACGAATCGTCCGAGCCATCCAAGAATTCAACGGACCTTACCGCTTGGCAAGATTTAGCCCACTTACTACTGAATGCAAAAGAGTTCTGGTTCTTGCGCTAGAAATTGAGGTAAGCTAATGATTTCGGTGTTTTTCTTGAGCCTGTTGCTCACCTGTCCACCGATTGCTGCACGTTGCAGACCAGCCTGACTCAACGGGGCGGGTTAGCACGCCCAACGAACCGAAAAACGTTTTATTTGGCAGGTCCCTGAGTCTTCGAAGGTCGTGCTGACTGGGCGAGGATGTGCTAATATTCTGGCAACGCAAATGCAACTAGGCTTCCGCCTCGAGGCCGACCGCTTTTTCCGCCGCCTGCAGATATGACTACGTATTGGCGACCTTCGACCATGTAGGTACTTGGGCTTGCGTTACCGCCGAACGGCAACTTGGCTTTCCAGAGCACTTGGCCGGTTCGCTTGTCAAACGCGCGAAACGTTTCGTCTGCGGTTGCTCCTATGAAGATCAGGCCTCCTGCCGTCACTAGTGGACCACCGTAATTCTCAGTACCGGTTGGTAGAATTCCGCGTGCGGTCAGTTCTGGATACTCGCCTAATACAACCTTCCATTTGATTTCTCCGGTGTTGAGATCGACAGCGTTGAGCGTCCCCCACGGCGGTTTGATGGCGGGATATCCCTCTTGATCCAACCACCTTCGAAACCCTCCAAAAGCATAAGTTGGCTTCCGAGGTTCAGCTTGGATGGTCGTTGGCCTGGGATCTTTCGCCGGATGATCCTCTCCACTTGGTGGCAAACTTTTGCTGAGTACATAATCAAGGATTGCGTTACGTTTCGCCTCCGCCATATCGTCGTAGGCCGGCATGCGGCCACGACCCTGCCGAGTCATTTGTTCGATTTCGGCGCGTGTCTTGCGTTTGTCGATATCTTGAAGTGGCGGGAAATTCAGTTCCGCGTTCCCCTTCAGATCCAAACCATGGCACACGCCGCAGTAAAGCATGTAATCTCGCTGGCCTGGGTGCAATTCTGTGCCATCTGCAGTTCGCGTTTCAACCATCTGCAATAGCCATGGCATCTCATTCACGTTGACGTAGTAGATCCCCTCAGGGTCAGCCGCTCCGCCACCCCATTCCATCCCGCCGTCAAATCCGGGGAACATCACTGTCTCTTTAAGGCTGGGCGCAGGGAACGGGCCAAAGTTAGGTGCCGCACGTATGCGGTCGAGCGTCATCTGGTAGGCCTGATCCGAAATGTTCGATGCTTCGTCCACTGTGTAAGCCTGTCGCATCAGCGGTGCAGGCTTTGTAGGAAACGGCTGAGTAGGCCAAGTCTGTTCGCCTAGTAATTCGGATTGGGGCACTGGTCTCTCCTCGATCGGCCACAAGGGCTCTCCGGTAACTCGATCAAAGACAAATAACAATCCATGTTTGGTCCCTTGGGCGACGGCGTCGATTAGCTTTCCTTGGTGCGTCACGCTCAGCAAAACCGGAGCGCAAGGCAGGTCTTTGTCCAGAAGATCATGATGCACGATTTGAAAATGCCAGATTCGCTTGCCGGTGGTAGCGTCTAGCGCGATAATGCAATTGGCGAACAAGTTACTGCCGTGGCGATCAGCACCATAAAAATCCGGCTCTGCTGTCTTAGTCGCCGCGTACACGATTCCACGTTGCTCATCGAGCGCTTGGCCACACCAAGGCATCAAACCTGTTGCCGTCTTATAAGCATCTTTTGGCCAAGTGTCGTAACCCACTTCGCCGGGGCGCGGGATCAGATGAAAAATCCAGCGCTGTTGGCCTGTTCTGACGTCGAAGGCACGCAGCGAGCCCTTGCCACCCAGCCCTCCCAGGATAAGCAGGTCTTTGTAGGTGACTCCCGGCGTATTGAGACCCGACTCCAATTTGACCGATCCGTTCTCCCCAAACGCGCGAATCGTTTTTCCAGTCTCAGGATCGATAGCGAACAAAAAGCCATTGACCGCTGTGAACAATCGCTGCTGGCCACCAGACTCATTGGCCCAATAGACTATACCTCGTAGGCGTGGACTTCCGGCACCGGGATGTTCGTGAGCTGGGTCCCACTGCCAAACTACTTTGCCGGTGGCTGCGTCAAGTGCCACAATCTTGCGAGTCGCAGTTGGTGTAAAAAGCACTCCATCGATGATCAAGTTATTCGCCTGATACTCGGCCTGATCACCCGTTTCGTACGTCCAGGCAACTTTCAATTGAGTTACATTCTGTCGGTTGATCTGATCAAGCGACGAGTGCAGGTTGCGAGATTTATCTCCCAAGTAGGTCGGCCAATCGACGTTTTGCCCAAGAGTCAAGCTTTGACAAAAACAGTAAGCCAAGTACACGGTGAGTGTTCGCAGATTTTTCATTCAGGTGTCTCTTTCGCTAAGTCGGCGGTATCGCAGTATAGAAGCCTATAGTTTCTTCTATCGAATTCATAGATGGCGTCGCCACGAGTCATGCGATGTAAGAATAGCAAAAGTAATTACGATCTCCCGGTCATCGCAGGGATAAATATGTTATGATCATGGTGGCAGTCAAACCTGTGGCCATTTTGACGTTGCCGAATTGATCGAAGTTTTTGCTATTCCATGCCATGAATATGCCTGAAATCACTAATGAGTCTGCTACCAGCCGATGGGCCTCGGTCGAGATGTTTGCGTGGGCATCGGGCATTTTGGTAGCCATGATGTTTATACTGGCGGCGATGGGACGTCGGTGGTGGTGCGCCTGTGGTAGTTGGAGCCCAGCGTCTTGGGACATCTGGTCATCGCATAATTCTCAGCATCTGTTAGATCCCTACTTCTTCAGCCACCTATTGCACGGCATCCTGTTTTACGGATTCCTTCAACTTGTGGCCGGGCGAGCGTCGATGACCGTGCGGCTTTTGCTTGCGATGACCGTTGAGGTCGGCTGGGAGCTGCTTGAAAATTCGCCACTGATCATCAACCGCTATCGTGAGGCTACTGTTTCGCTGGACTATTTTGGAGATTCGATAGCCAATTCCTTAGTCGATGTCATGGCCTGCCTGTTGGGATATGCCATCACCGCGCGCATCGGCTGGTGGACTGTCCCGTTATTCCTAACGGTGGAACTGGCCATGGTAATTGCGATTCGAGATTGCCTAGTACTGAACGTGTTGATGCTAGTCTGGCCCATCGACGCGATCAAGCTTTGGCAAAGTCCTGGTTAACTGGCAATGTCCTAGGATCGTTTTAGACCCAGATTTAGTACTAACTCAATTTCCGATTTACCAAGTAATTGATAACTGGCCCGTCGATTGGACAATTTCTGAAGTCTCCCCTGATTCCATGAATAATTCTGTAAGTTTCTAAGGACGGTATGGGCGGCTGGGGTCGCAAGTGGAATGGCGGTAACTTAAAATCACGAAGCTTATGACATTACTGATAACTAGGGTAACTTCATCGAAGAAACGAATCATGTTATTCAATCGAAAATATTTTTCTACATTGTCGGTCGCGGTAGCCCTGTGTCCTGCGGTAGCTTGGGCTGGTGAGGAGTCGACTTCAACGCTCGACTCGGGTGACACGGCTTGGTTGTTGGTCTCGACGGCTCTGGTACTGTTCATGATGATTCCTGGACTGTCGTTATTCTATGCCGGATTGGTTCGAGCCAAGAACAGTTTGTCACTATTCATGCAGTGCTATGCGCTAACCGCAGTGATGAGTTTGGTGTGGTTTGCCGTCGGCTACTCGTTATCTTTTTCGGGAAGTACTGGATTCTTTGGCAACTTGGACTTGGCATTCCTAACAGGTGTGACAGTCGATTCTCCGTCGCGCGACGATGCTAAGACAATTCCTTTGATCTTGCATTTCGCTTATCAAATGATGTTCTTTTTGATTACTCCGGGTCTGTTCGTTGGAGCGTTTGCGGAACGCATGAAGTTCTCGGCCATTTTGATTTTCAGTGTGTTATGGAGTCTGCTTGTCTACGTACCGTGTTGTTACGGTGTGTGGAATCGCTTGAACTTTTTCGGGCTGGAAGGTGTCGTCGATTTGGCTGGTGGTATCGTGGTGCATATCACCGCAGGTGTAGCCGCGCTTGTTGCTGCCATTGTGGTTGGACCACGACAAGGGTTTCCCAAGATGCCAATCTTGCCACACAATTTGCCGTTTGCAGTTGTTGGTGCGGGAATGTTGTGGGTAGGTTGGTTTGGCTTTAATGGTGGCAGCCAACTTGCGGCCAATGGAGCGGCTGGCATGACCGTTGTCGTGACGCACATGTCAGCATGTGCTGCTTCGGTCGTCTGGATGGCCATCGAGTGGATTCGTAATGGCAAACCAAGCGTGCTGGGAATCGCGACAGGTTCTATCGCTGGGTTAGCGGCGATCACACCCGCTGCAGGCAAGGTAGGTCCGCTGGGAGCGATTTGCATCGGAGCCGTTTCAGCGATCGCCTGCTGGTACGCTGTGGCCAGGCTAAAGGCCAAATTCCGTTACGACGACTCCTTGGACGTATTTGGAGTCCACGGTGTGGGAGGATTTGTCGGAACGATACTAGTTGCCGTCTTCGGTTCGCACGTTTTTCCAGGCGGTCTTGGTGAGTACGAAATACTTCCTCAACTGAAGATTCAGGCTCAAGCCGCGCTGTACACCATTGTACTATCGGCAGCTGTCTCACTAATTTTGCTCTATGCACTAGAGGCAACCATAGGACTGCGAGTCAACTCGGATCAGGAACTTACTGGCCTAGACCTAGCTGACCACGGCGAAAACGCTTACAACGTTGGGTAAAATCGCACGCGCTCCTATGGGAGTCGCAAGATTTCTATCGAATTAGACGGTAGTCGATAGATCCGATGCCCTGAAAAAACCTAGATGTGCCTTCAACGCTAACTGATAGGTGGAGAAACGAAAAAACCCAAGGGAAACCTGCGTTCTCCTTGGGTTTTTCAAGGGTGAGTGATGGGGGTTGAACCCACGACAACTGGAGCCACAATCCAGCGCTCTACCAACTGAGCTACACCCACCATGTTGTTGCCGATAATCTAAGCGGACAGGCCTGGTTCGTCAATGGTTCGCAATCAGCTTCAGCGGACTAGTTGGCGTGTCGACGATCGATAGAGCCGATTGTGCCTGACTCATTAACGTTTCGGTCTGAACTTGCGATCCATCATAAAATACCCGCATCAGCGGTTGGCCCACTTCGATTGGATCGCCCACCCGCACCAAAAATTCGAATCCAACCCGCTTGTCAACTGGGTCGGACTGCTGGTTTCGGCCACCCCCCATCGCGACTATGGCATGTCCTAAGGTGCTACCTTCGATTGTGGCTAACCAACCACTTTGGCTGGCCTCGAGCGTGTGAGATCGGGCAAGTGGCAGGTACTCGCGAAACTTGCCTCCCTGCGCCTCGATCATAGACTGATAACGGGTTAGAGTTCGCCCGTCCTCCAGAGCCTTTTGCAAAAGGGGCAGGGCCTGCTGTTGCGATGTGGCACGTCCGGTTGATACCAGCAATTCGGCAGCCAGGGCCAACGTCAATTCCCGAACATCGTCGGGTCCGCCGCCGCGCAGGACATCCAGCGATTCGTTGACTTCACATGCGTTGCCTACCATCCGGCCCAAGGGGTGATTCATGTCGGTTAGCAGTGACGTTGTTACCACTCCCATTCGCCTTCCAGTCCGGATCAGGCTCGACTCGAGTTCCTGGGCCTGCTGGATGGATCGCATGAAAGCTCCCGAACCCCATTTCACGTCTAAGACCAGAGCATCTAGCGATTCCGCTAATTTCTTGCTCATGATGCTGCCTGTGATCAAGGCCACCGAGGGCACTGTTCCGGTAACGTCTCGCAGAGCGTACAGATAGCGATCGGCTGGTGTGATGTCTTTTGTTGTCCCCGTGATGACACAGCCAATTTCTTGCAGTTGTCGATTGATTTCTTCGGTCTGCAAGTCGCAGCGATAGCCCTCGTACGACTCCAGTTTGTCCAGCGTGCCGCCGGTGATGCCCAGTCCGCGGCCGCTGAGCATGGGGACATCCAAGTCAAAGCAAGCCAAAAGAGGTGCAAGTATCAGGGAAGTCTTATCTCCCAGGCCACCTGTCGAGTGTTTATCGACTCGAGGCCGGTCGCTGCAACGCTGCAGTCGATTGCCACTGCGAAGCATTACTTCAGTTAGGCAGGCGATTTCAGCTTCGGTCATGCCTCGACAAAGGATCGCCATTAGCCAAGCCGAAACTTGATAGTCCTTGATCTGCCCATTGGTGGCACCCATTACCATAAACTGAATTTCTTCGCTCGTTAGCTCCCCACCGTCGCGTTTCTTTTCGATGATTTGTTTGGCTAGCACCTTATTCTCCTTCCATGCTGGTCATGCGATCCAGTCCAGTTAGCGCAACGGACCATTCGACCTTACCGGACGTCAATGTTTCCCACCAAACAAGTAACACCTGGGCCAGGGCCTCCAATTGAGCTGGACTGCGAGCTGGGTTGTCGATTTTCCAGAATTCCAAAGCTTCTCGCAACGCGTCTGCCGTTAATTGACCAAAGCCCAATTGTTCGGCAGCCCACAAGGTTGCCGGCAACATCGAAAGTCCAGCTACCACTGGCAGCCGATCAGCATGAATTCGCTCGCTGTAGATGGGTCGTTCAACCCCCAATTGAGCCAGCAGCCAGGCAAGTCGCATCACTTCGCTTAAGTGTGGATGCTGGTTGGTTAGGACAGCTTCAATGTGGCATCGGTTCGTATTCAGGTGAGACCATCCCAAGCCGCCCATCACCGGTGTTACCAGGTAGACTTGTGCTGAGTCAACCAGGAGTTCAGCGCCGACAACTTGGGAGATTTGGTAAAGTAGGCCAGGTCCATACGCCTCCCACTGTTCCTTGAGCGGTCCGAGACGCAGTTTCATAATAGCTTCGAAGTTGGGATGCAGAATCCCAAGCAGTCTTTCGGTATCCAGCACGCCTGCCTTGATTCGGCTGACGAGCTGTGGCGTCCTCTCGTGGTACCCTAGGCATCTTACGCAAAACCTTTCGACCAGCTCGCCGCTTGACTGAGAATCCGGGGTGAGCTGGAAAAGCCAGTCCCAAATGCGCTTAGGATTCACGGGCAGACTCTTGCACTCCCCCCATAGTGAGGATGATAACTGCGACTGCTCAGAGTCCGACCACCGCACGGACTGGGGATACTTCCAGCCGCAATAGGCCAGGTGAATTGCGGCCAGTCTGGGGCTAGTTTTCCAAGTGAGTTGAATTGTCATGACAAATGAGGTTGCGAGATTTGGCAAATGCTGTACTATCTGGAACCTATCTCATTTAGGATACACAGAAAGTAAGCCAATTAACAGCAGAACCAGCCTTTAACCCGATGACCACCATTAAAGAACTGAAACAGCAAGCGATTTCCGAATTCAAGAAGTCTGAAAACGACTCGGGATCATCCTCCGTCCAGATTGCACTTTTAACCAAGCGCATCAATCACGTGACAGAGCACATGCGCACCAACAAGAAGGATTACGCAAGTCGCCGCGGTTTGTTGACCATGGTCAGTCGACGCCGGGGATTGTTGGACTATGTCCGACGACACGACCCGCAGCAGTATCTCGATTTGCTGGCCCGCTTGGGTATTCGCAAGTAGATCTTTGGTGGGTTCTGCACGAACCAGCTCGCTCGATTAACCTGGGGCTGTACAGTCAAGCTGAGCAGCCGCCCCAGAGCCTGGGTATTTTCTTAAGTGGGATCTACCGTTCCAGCGGTAGTCGTGCGTTCTTGTAGTTTCAGATAAAGGAGGCCGAAAGTAACGGGGAAGTTCAGGCGGCTTTCGCTGTGTCTAATGTCGGTATCTTTTTGCTCCGACATATCTTCAGCCTGCCAAAAGTTGACTTAAAAGCTGCAGAGTTACCGAGTTGTTGTAAGAGAATTTGAAATGTGAATGAGTGTGTAATCAGGTGAAGTCTAGTAGAGTATAGGAACAGAAATAGTGAAGATTCGAGTAGAAAAGCAGATCGGAAGCCAGGTACTATCCTTCGAAACAGGACAATTGGCTAAGCAGGCGGCAGGTGCCGTGCTGACTCAATATGGCGATACCATTGTTCTGAACGCTGTTGCGTCAGGGCCATCACGACCGGGCACAGATTTTTTCCCATTGACGTGTGATTATCGCGAGCGGTTGGCCGCAGCGGGCAAGTTTCCTGGCGGTTTCTTGAAGCGAGAGGGACGGCCGACTACTAAAGAAACGTTAACCAGTCGATTGATGGATCGTCCCATCCGTCCATTATTCCCGAAAGGTTTTTGTGACGAAGTACAGATTCAAGCGATCGTTATCAGCAGCGATATACAGAACGACGCGGACGTTCTGGCGATGAACGGTGCCAGTGCGGCACTTTCTATCAGCAGCTTGCCATTCCAAGGCCCCTTGGCCTCGGTGCGAGTCGGCAAGATCGACGGTCAGTTGGTCCCGTTTCCAACCATCGAGCAGTTGGAAGAGAGCGAATTAGATCTGATCATTTCAGCTAACGATCAATCGATCCTGATGATCGAAGGCTTTGCTCAGGAGATGCCCGAAAGCGAAATGGCTGAAGCCATTCAATATGCTCACGGTATAGCACGTGAAGTTATCGGGCTAATTAACGAATTGGTCAGTCGAGTGAAGCCTGAGAAGAAGGAATTTGTGCCCGCTCCAGACAACGGCCTGTTGGCTCGACTGACAAGCCAATTTGGTGATCGCTATCGAGCGGCCAAGACAACTGATGGCAAATTGGCTCGTGCCGAAGCTGTGGCCGCGGTGAAAGCCGAAGCTCAAGCTGCGATCATTCCCGATCCTGCCGCCGCTGGTGCTGCCAGCTTAGGCGACTTTAACACCGCTTGGCACGACCTAGAACAGAGCATTGTCCGCGAGTTGATCCTGGGTGGTACTCGGCCTGACGGACGTGATCATACGAGCCTGAGAAATATCGAATGCGAAACCGACGTTTTGCCTCGCACTCATGGTTCAGCCGTTTTCCAGCGCGGTGAAACGCAGTCACTGGTCACCGTAGCGCTGGGTACCAGTCGCGATGAACAGCGAGTGGACGGGTTAGTAGAAGAGTACAGCAAGAAGTTTATGCTGGACTACAACTTCCCATCTTTCTCTGTTGGCGAGTGCCGACCGATTCGTGGGCCTGGTCGCCGAGAGATTGGGCACGGTGCCTTGGCCGAACGATCGGTGGCTCCTGTTCTGCCCGACCCTGAAGATTTTCCTTACACGATTCGCGTGATCAGCGATATTCTTGAATCCAATGGATCGTCATCGATGGCCAGCGTATGCGGCGCGACGTTGGGTTTGATGGCTGCCGGTGTGCCACTGGGTAATCCTGTGGCAGGGATTAGCATTGGATTGGTCAAAGAGCAGAATCGCTGGGTCTTGCTGACTGACATTATCGGTGATGAAGATCATTTCGGCGACATGGATTTTAAAGTCGCGGGAACACCAGAAGGTATCACCGGCATCCAATTGGATCTGAAGATCGATGGCATCAGCGAAGAGATCATACGTGCTACGCTCAAACAGGCTCGCGAAGCTCGTTTGGAAATCCTGCGCAAGATGCTGACGGCGATTCCTCGACCACGTACCGAACTGAGTCGATATGCGCCGCGATTGCTTCGCACCACGATCGATCCCGACAAGATTGGCTTGTTGATCGGTCCTGGTGGAAAGAACATCCGCGCCATCCAGGAACAGACGGGAGCCACCATTGATGTGGATGATGATGGAACTGTGATTGTGGCAGCGGTCAATGCAGAGGGTGCCAAAGCGGCCATGAGCCGAGTGGAAGCCTGTACCGCGACCGCTCAAATTGGCAAGATTTACGATGGAACCGTCAGCAGCATTCGCGATTTTGGTGCTTTCGTAGAAATTCTTCCGGGCCGCGATGGACTGGTGCATATCAGTGAACTGTCTAGCGGATATGTGTCCAGCGTCGAAGATATCTGTCAGGTAGGCGATCCGATGAAAGTGATCGTAATCGACATTGATGATCAAGATCGCGTCAAGCTGAGCCGACGTCGAGCCCTGGAAGAGTTGGGTTTGCCCGATGAATTTGCCAGTGCCGAAGGGCCTGGCGAGGGTGAAGAACGAGTGGAACGCGCCGAGCGTAGTGATCGCGGGGACAGAGGTGATCGCGGTCGAGATCGTGGTGGCGACCGATACGGTGACCGTGACCGAGGTCGTCGCGGTGGTGGCGGCGGAAGTGGTGGTGGCGGTCGTGGCCGAGGTGGCAGCGGCCGGGGGCGAGGTGGTCGCGGCCTATTCGCATTCATCGCTGTTGATCTGTTCAATTTTGTATAGCGGGCAGGCTGGACGATGTCAGCCTTCCCGTTTGTTTTTGGACAGTCGTCCGAGAGCGTTATCAGATAGAACAGGCAAACGGATTCGACGTTTTCTGTTTCAGACAGTCACTGAGAGTAAGTGGGTGACAATGGATAGGTCACCAAGATGAACCAGTAAGCGATTACAATTGCGTTGAATACCCAAGCCATAATACGCGTGCTTTTATTTTTTGAAGTCAGCCCTTGAGTGCAATAGTACGACTTCAACAAGAGGTGGATCGAGTAGACATTCAGCAAGACCGGTAAGGCTACCCCTAGCAAAGCTCTTTTCCATGCTCGACAGAAATCTTCTTGAGCCTGATCTAGCGGGAAGTCGTCTTCCGAGGCAGTCGTTGTTCCTTGTGCTCGCGGCACTCGGTAGGGATCATTGGATTGGTCAAAGGCAGGTGGCTCACTGCTGCTGGCTGCCTGGTGGATAGAAGGCGTGTGTGCTGAGATGAGTGTTGGAGCGGGTGCAGACTGAGCAACTTCCTCGTGCGGGCGATTGCACTTCCAGCAGATATCGAAAGAACCTTCGTTGAACTCCTTGCATTCACCACAATACCAAGGATGATCAATACTCGCCGTAGATTCAAACTGACTCAAGATTTCTATTGCTGCTTGCGCCGCATCAGCTCGCACAAGTAGCTTGGCCGATGCGATTGAGCCACCCACATACGACAGTGCAGTGGCCGCGCTGGCACCTTCGACATACGAGCCGATGTCATGCTCGGCCAACCAGCCGCGAGCAATCTCTGCTTCGGCTTCCGAAAAATAAGTCGACACCAAGACCAGCTTATGGTCAGCCATAGAATGCTCCAGAAAGCTCGCTTGTTAGGTAGCTCGTATTGTTAAGGTACCAGCATACTGTTTTATTGTACGCAATACATCAGAGCAATGGCGAGAAAATTCCAGCTTCTTAGACTGTTTGGTTGGAATACAGCTCAACGAGTTTCGAAAGCTGCAATCACGCCGCAGAAAAGGACTTGGGCAACTCCCAAGCGACCTGATCGATGCAGCCAGCGTCCACATAGTTGGACTGTGATACCGCGCCGGCAACCAAAGCCAAATCCGACAGTTGCGAGATGCGACGAACAATTCCGCCGCTTAGCTGATAGATTCGCTGCACGGCAGATTCGCTAAAAATGGGTTCGCTACGACCCAGGTGCCGGCCAACCCACATCAGGTAATCGGTTGTCTGCGAGTAATCCCATGGTGGCAATTCGACCTGAAGCTCGACCCGATCGATCAGTGATCGGCTGACCGCGCTGGCAAGTTGCGATTCGACTGAGAAAATCACCGTCAGTGGAAAATTCATCGACAAAATCCGACAAAGGTCGGCCTCGGCAGCCGCATTGCAGCTTTCTGTGTCGTCGATCAGCAGTACTGTGTGTAAGTCTTCACGCTGAGCTGCGCGGAAATAATCACACACCGATTTCCAGTCAGCCCAGTAGTCGTCCGCTCGCAGTCCACCGCTCAGCCAACTCGCCAAACGATGCACTAGCTCGCCTGCCTGCAGACCC
>DAIRSD010000100.1:0-12415 GCA_036804625.1 Aureliella sp.
ACTTAGACCACGGATATAGCGTGGCTACCTGTGCCAGCGCGATCGAGAATGAATTCACTTCGGTGATGATGGATGGGTCATTGATGGAAGATGGCAAGACGCCTGCCAGCTATGACTACAATGTGCGTGTCACGGCAGATGTAGTGAAATTGGCACATTCACGTGGCGTTTCGGTAGAAGGCGAACTGGGATGTTTGGGTTCACTTGAATCTGGTGAAGGGGAGCAGGAAGATGGACACGGAGCCACCGGTACCCTTTCCCATGATCAATTGTTGACCGATCCCGACCAGGCTGCCGAATTTGTTGAAGCCACTGGCGTGGACGCGCTGGCCGTTGCTATTGGAACTAGCCACGGGGCCTATAAATTCACTCGCAAACCTGACGGTGAAGTGCTGGCGATGAGCCGCATTGAAGCGATTCATGCCAAACTTCCTAATACTCACCTGGTAATGCACGGCAGTTCATCGGTTCCTCAAGAATTGCAGGACATCATCAACAAGTATGGTGGAAAGATGAAGCAGACCTACGGCGTGCCGGTGGAAGAGATCCAGCGCGGCATCAAGAGTGGTGTGCGCAAGATCAACGTAGATACCGACAATCGCATGGCTATGACGGGTGCTATCCGGAAGGTTTTGATGGAAAGCCCGGAGAAGTTTGATCCGCGCGACTACATGAAGCCAGCTCGATCCGCGATGAAGCAGGTTTGCGTGGCTCGCATGGTAGCCTTCGGCCAAGCCGGTCATGCTCCCGGCCTGCGCAAGCAATTGGAACAACTAGTCTAGTTCTTGCATCATAACCTGAACCAGTTGCTGCACATGTGGTGATTGAACCATGCTGTGGTGATGGCCTGGAACAAAACGCACGTCCACTTGCTGAACCAGATGCCGCCAGCCTCGGTCCTCGCTTACCTTCAGGTCGAAGGGAACTTCCTGAGGACGTAGCAGAAGCAACTTGGCTGCAATCGGTTGCAGACGATACTTGCGGGACAGTGATACGTGGTGATGGAATAGGTGTTGTAGGTCCGCTAGCACACGTTCGACCACTTCCGGCGGTGACTGGCGATCTAGGATTCCTAGTTTGTCGGCGTGGCTGTGCAAAAGAGGCAACTGCTGTTGTGGCGTCAGTTCGCCTAATTGGTCCAGTGTCAGTTCGATGCCGTATTCCAATCCCACATTCACCTGTTCGTCTGTGGGGACACAGTCTGTCGATCCTTCTGGAATGGTGGTATCTAAGAAGATGAGCTGCCGTAGCGTCTTAGCATCCTGCTGGAGTAGCTGTCTGGCCATCTCGTAAGCCACCAGACCACCCAGCGACCATCCGCCTAAAACGTAGGGTCCGTGGGGCTGAATCGATCGCATCGCTTGTAGATACTCAGCCGCCATCTGCTCGATCGATGTTGGTAGCGACTCACTGCCATGCAATCCTCGCGAGCGTATCGCCCAGAACGGTTGCTCGGCAGGCAAATGCTGAGCCAACTCACGGTAACAAACCACGATGCCTCCCGGAGGATGCACCATAAAAATGGGTGAGTGACCGCCGGTGGGCTTTAGCGAGGCTAGCAGAGGGTGCTGAGCGGAGTTGGCTGCGGTACTTTCGTGCTGATAAAATTCAACACAGGTCAGCCCAAAACGATCGACCATTGCTTGCGGATGAATCTCGACCAGGCGGCGGGACACTTGAGCGATGTCGGCAAGATCAAACAGCAGGGCTGTTGGAACGTGAACTCCCAGGTCATTGCTCAGTTGAGTGGTCATCACGGCCGCTTGTAAAGAGCTGCCACCTGCTTCAAAGAAATTTTGGTGAATACCAATCGTACTTAGCTTCAATTCTGCAGACCATTTTTCTACCAAATAGGTTTCTAGTGCAGTGCGTGGTGGCACAACTTCTTGAAGCCATGACTGAGTCGGCAGATCTTGAGGCAATCGCCGGCGATCAACTTTTCCGCTGGTAGTCAGTGGCATCGAATCCAAGACGATCACTGCGGCAGGAATTTTGTAGTGAGGCAGTCGTGTACCTAAAAAGGTTCGCAGTGCCTGCTGATCGATGTGACAGTTCACTGCTGGGCACAAATATGCGACCAGTTGAGCGGCCGATGTGTTGGCCGCGTGTACCAAAACAGCAGCTCGGTCGATCGAAGGGTGCGACTGCAAAACAGCTTCAATTTCTCCCAATTCAATACGATAGCCGCGAAGTTTGATCTGATGGTCCACACGGCCCAAGAATTCAATTTGACCGTCAGCAAGTTGTCGCGCAGTGTCGCCGGTCAGGTACATGCGTTGCTGGGGATCACGCGGATGGGACACAAACTTACGCGCGGTCAATTCGGGATCATCGTGGTAACCACGAGCTAACCCTGGACCACTTACAGCTAATTCGCCTGGCACCGTGCACGGGACCGGTTCGTGCTGGGCGTTTACGATCAGCACCTGCATCGCATCGATCGGAAAGCCAATGGTCATGTTCTTTTCAGGCAAGCGTTCGGTAACTTCCAAAGCGGTCGCTTCCACCGCAGTTTCGGTTGGTCCGTAAAGGTTCCATATTCGCACCGGCAACTGAGAGCGAATCAGTGAAGGCAGTTCCGGCGGTAACGCTTCTCCACCAGTCCAGATTTGCCGCAAGCTAGTACACTGCGAAAACAGCGGGTGGTTCACCAGCAATTTCAATAAGCTGGGCACGGCTGGCAGTACCGTGATCTGTTGCTGAATAATTTCTTGCAATAGTAGCGTTGGGTCTTGTCTAGCGTTGGGCAAAGGCCAAACCAGGGCTGCGCCTTGTGTCAATGCGCTCCAGCCATTGCCCAGTGCGGCATCAAATTGATGAGAAAGCAGCATCAAAACGCGATCGGTCGACTGCAACTGGATCGCGTTGGCACGCCACCCAAGAGTGTTGCAGATGCTACCATGTTCGACCAAAACCCCCTTAGGCTGCCCCGTGGAACCTGACGTGTAGATCATATAGGCTAGATTCTGCGGTGTTACTTTGGCCTGGGCGACTCGATTGGTTGCCACGGCGGCAGGCAGCATGGCGATGTCTATCACCAGCGATTCGGCAAGACGCTCAGGCAGATCGCTGCGGCTGTCTGATAAAGCAACCCGTGTGTTTGGTGAGCTGAGCAACTGGACGGGATCAATGGCGGGTTGGTTCAAATCGATTGGGATGGCTGCTCCACCGGCAAGATGGACGGCTAACATGGCGGCAAAGGCATGGCAACCCTCGCGACACAAGACGGGAACCAGAGACTCAGGTCCAACACCACGCGACTTAAGCTGGTGGCTCAGGCTATGAGCAACCAGAAATAGATCTCGAAACGAAGCTTGTTGACCACCTGCTTGTAGAGCCAAATGATCGGGGGTTTTAGCTGCCGCCCGTAAGATCATTTCATGTACAGTAGTGGCGGAAGCTGAGTCAACTTTGCCAGCTACCACAGCGGATGATCCGGCTTGATGCACCGTTGATGCACTTAGAGTGTCCCCGACGCGGATGCTGGATTGCTGGATCGGTGCGTAACGCGAGAAGATATTCCATGGAACGTCGGCCAGCGGTGTCGAAGGATGGGCTAACAAGCTGTCCAAAAGCGAGCTAAAATTGTCTGCCATGCATCGCATGCTGTCAGCATCAAACAAATCTCGACAGTAAAGGAGCATGGCTTGCAGTTCGTCACCACACTGCTCGAATACAAACTCCAAATCGTAATGACAGGTTGGGTGAGGTACGTAAAAACTTTCCTGACGCATGCCGCCGAAATCGAAGGAACGGGTCTGATTGGGAAACAGTACTCCAGCACGGCCCGACTCTTCTCGCTTATGAGCCTTTTCAAAAGTACAACTCACTTGAAAAAGCGGACTGCGGCTGGGGTCCCGAGCAATGCCAGCAGAGCGAACGATCTCCGAAATCGGATAGGCTTCATGCTCCATCGTTTCGATCAACTGCAAAGTGGTTTGTTGGACCAGACTGGCAAAAGTTTGGTCGGGGCGAATCTGGCAGCGAACAGGCAACATGTTGATGAAAAAGCCAACCGTCTGTTCAAACTTCTGCTGGCTGCGGCCGGAGAAGGGGCTGCCAACAAAAAACGCTTCTTGCCGCCCATATCTGCTCAGCAAAAACTGCATGGCCGCATGCACGACCGCAAACGCCGTGGCCCGCATCTGACCTGCCAGCCCAATGACGCGTTGTGAAACTCCGTGGCTAAGCGGAATTACAACACAGTCGGCTCGATGGGTAAAAGCGGCTGGCCTGGGACGATCGGTGGGAATATCAAGAACCGGTGGAATGTCGGCTAGTGTCTTCTGCCAGAAATCGATCAACGGCTGGCAGGCCGTCCCGTTAAGTAAATCAGTCTGTTGCGACACGTATTGCCGATAATTGTCAACTACGGGTGGAAGATCGGGAGCTTGTCCGGCAACCAACTGTGGGTAAGCTTCACGCAATTCCATCAAAATTAAGATCAATGACCAGAAGTCCACGATGATATGATGAGTCAGCGCCATGACGATCCAGTCGTCTGCGGCAAGCTGATAAACTACGATACGCAGCAGCGGGCCTTTTTCTAAGTCAAATGGTCGACGCATTTCTTGGTCAAGCTCTTGCCGCAGTCTGTCTTCACTGGCTCCAAGCATGGGTACCATAAGAAATTCAGGTTCCAATTGATCGTGCACGGTTTGCAGCAGTTGACCGCTGCTGTCACTGAATGTCGTGCGAAGCGCAGCGTGGCGTGAAGCCACCAATTGGATCGATTGCTTAAGCGATTCAGGCTGAAGCGGGCCGCGAATGCGAGTTGGCAAGAACACGTTAAACTCGGTCTGCTGAGGATTGCGTCGATAGGCATGCCACAAGCCTTGTTGACCTGACGACATCGGAAACTGCTTGGCTTGAGCCGCCTGCAGCCGCAGAAGTTTTTCCAGCAACGCTCGCTGCTGGTCAAGAGTCAGAGGTGGAGTTTGAGCCTTTTCCAAGAAGCGCTTCCTTGTCAATTGGTTTCCTTGGCGACTGTTGTGGATATCGCGTTTACAGACAACCTTGTAGCGAGAACCCTCGATTCATCGCCATCCAGCATTGTAGCGTTGTTCCGTCCAAAGTGTGTGCGGCCAGGCGTGTAGCGTGGGACACGCGGGGCAATTCGAATTGTTTCCATTCCTTAAAATTAACGACAACCAAGTCATTTTCAATGCAAATAGATTTGCCCATCGCCGATGGGAATTCTAAGAGAAGTGTCGCTACATTTGCTGAGCATCCGTGTTAGCCGTTAGCTCAGCCGTCGGTTCAGAGCGCCTAGGCGCGCTCGATGGCTTCTCAGGAGAAAGTGAATCAGGGGATGCACATGGCTTGGCTTTCGATAACGACAGGCCCAATTGATGAAGCTCACTGACTTCACGCAGGCGAATAGTAATGGCCTGGCTGGACATGTCCACATCCAAGGCCCTAACTAATTTCTTAGAGTCTTTATTGTTCATCTGCTTCAAAGCCCAGTCTTTTAACGTCGATTACATCTATATCCCGCCCAGCAGCACGCTTCATTTCGACGATTCCTTCTAATGAAACAGCGCAAATCGGGAGTCCATTCCAGTCAAACCATGCTCGCTCCTGCCAAGCCACCGTGTTTAGGCACTTGGGAACCAGCAGATCTAGAATTCTAAATTCAGTACCTTCTGCTTTAATGACTCGGTATACATCGGCATCAGCAAACGGGATTCTACCTGATTCATCAAGAAATCCTGCCAGTATTGCGACCCTTCGAGCATCCTCCAGAGACGCGGCTGGAATCAGCAGGTCGATATCTTTTGTGAATCTTGGGTAGCCATGCAGTGCCACCGCCATTCCGCCACAAAGAGCGTACTCCACCTTGTGCTGGTTCAAGAGTAGTATCAGCTCACGTAGTTCTGCTTCCAGCGTCTGCACGAACAGTCCTTTCAGTCAAACTATCAATGATCTAAGCCAATAACAGCCCAAGATCCAAGGTGATTTCTTTCTCTGAAAAAAGGATCGCCACTTGAGCATCTGCCGCCAGGATGGTTGGCTGAAGTTCGGTAGAAGGATCAGAGAATCGATATTGCTCGACGCTGGGTGAATTAATGTTCACAATCCAATATTCTACGACTCCTGCCGATTGATAGATGGCTGCTTTAGCTCGATCTTTTTCCAGCGAACTGTCAGAGACTTCGATAATCAGTCGGCAATCATGGCCTGAGGGATGTCGACTACGGAAATTTTGGGGGACGCCTGATACGATGGCAATGTCGGGTTCAGGTTCGCTTCGCTGTGTGGTGATTGGCAACTGACATCGTACGATATAACCTTTGGGTAACCGATTTTGAAACCATTCTGACAACAACCCAACAACATAGCCGCGTCTCGGACGCTGGTTCATCTTTTCAACGATCCATCCTTCCAGCAATTCAACATGATCCTCAGGCGTGAGGACGCCCAATTCTCCCAATTGACGATATTGTACAACCGAAAACCGGCGCAGCGGCAGCGGTGGAGCTAAAGAAGAGTTCAGTTCTAATTGTGTGGTCATAATATCATCCAAGTTCAACTTGTGCTGTCCGCATTTTAATCCAATTGAAATCCGATGGCAACAAACGACGCTACAATGGGTTGCCGTGGAGACAAGTCCAATGAATAACAGCTACGACTGTATCGTACTGGGGCTGGGAGGTGTAGGCAGTGCCGCAGTCGCGCATCTGGCGCTAGGTGGCCGCCGCGTGCTGGGTATTGATCGCTATTGCCCACCGCACTCGTACGGAAGCTCTCACGGGCAGACTCGGATCATTCGCAAAGCCTATTTTGAGCATTCCGATTATGTTCCGCTGCTCAAACGAGCCTACGAACTTTGGCGGCAACTGGAAACGGAGTGTGGCGATAAACTCTATTTTGCAACCGGCCTATTGCAAGCTGGTCCAGCCGATGGTGAGGTCCTATCGGGCGTTCGGCGTAGCGCCTCTGAGCACGATCTTCCGATCGAGAACATGACAATGGCACAGGCCAGTTTGCGATTTCCTGGATTGGTGGGCGAGCCGACTTGGCAGGCCATCTTAGAGCCGGACGCGGGCTACCTGAAAGTGGAGGCCTGTGTAACCGCCCATCTGCAATCGGCTCGACAATCCGGTGCACAATTGCTCATGAACCAGCCGGTAGTGAATTGGCATGCGAAATTGAATCAAGTGAGTGTTGCAACTGCAAATCAGACTTACTTTGCCAACAGTTTGATCATCGCCGCAGGTCCATGGGCCGCACAGTGTCTTAATCGTTATCGATTTCCCCTTCACATTCTTCGCAAGCACCTGTATTGGTACCCAGCACCTAAGAATTATCACCAAGAAAATGGATTTCCCTGCTTTTTCTATGATACGCCTAACGGATACTACTACGGCTTTCCGAGTATCAGCGATGATAAAACCGGGGCAATCCAAGGCCTGAAAGTTGCTAGGCACAGTGGCGGAGAAGAGATCGCATCGCCGACTGAAGATGATCATGCAGAGGATACGCAAGACCGTAAGGTGGTGGATTCATTCTTGCAGCAGTACTTGCCCGGCGTTCAGCGGCCGCTCAGTCGATGGGCAGGCTGTTACTACACGATGACGCCAGATCAAAATTTTATCATCGACTGTCTGCCCGATACTCCCAATGTTACGATTGTGGCAGGCCTGTCCGGGCATGGTTTCAAGTTCACATCGGTCCTTGGTGAAATAGCCGCACAGTTGGCCACCTGCCAACAGCCAACGTTGCCCATCGAATTCCTTCGGCTTCGGTGGAAGTAAGAATGGTAATTACTCACGGGTTTGGTGGATTGAATCCTGCAGGCTTGTCCTGCCGGATTTTCACTATCCTTCGCCACGTTATTCCCGCGATCGGTGAGACATGAGTATCGAAACAGCTTTTAGAGATTTTGGCAAATTCCACTACTGAGAAACGCTTGGAGTAAATCAGTGGGACAAGTGATTCACACGCATAGACTACGATTGCGGCAGTGGCTTCCGGCGGACCGCGATCTGTTTGCAAAGATGAATGCAGATCCAAAAGTGATGGAGTTTTTTCCTGCCACGCTCACTTGCCAGGAAAGCGATGCGGTCTTTGATCGCATCCAAGAACATTTTCAGGAGCATGGGATTGGAATGTGGGCTGTCGAAAATCCGCAGCAAGCTGCCTTTATTGGCTTCATCGGACTGGCGGTACCACGATTCCATGCACACTTCACGCCGTGTGTCGAGATCGGCTGGCGACTAGCATCTGAGCATTGGAGGCATGGCTACGCGACGGAAGGCGCTGCTGCAGTACTGAACTATGGATTTCAAGAATTGGGACTTCAAGAAATCGTATCGTTCACTTCCAAAATCAATCGCCGTTCACAGCTTGTCATGGAACGAATCGGGATGAAGCATTGTGAAACCGAGGAGTTTGATCATCCAGCACTACCAACCAACCATCCACTGGCACGGCATGTTTTGTATCGCAAGAGCGCCTTAAAGAGGGAGCAAAGACCGTGACCAAAAATAACACAATCGATTTTTATGCGAGCCTATGGTTGATTTAGCCGTAGTAATTGTCATTGGTTGGATCTACGACGTACTATGGGGACCCGATCCGATTCAGTATGCTTTTTGGCAGAATTTCGTTATGGACGGTGCATTTATCGCGATTCACTTCGCGGCGGCAGTCGTTTTGAAAGCCCATTGCTAGCAAAATTTCTCGTCCCAAGATTGCACTTTCGGTCATCGGTTGAGTCTCCTAGACTCCATCCCGCGTCGAAGGAACGGCGCGAAATGGGTTTTGAGTCTAAGGAGATTCGAGCATGGAAGCTCGGCAAGTCCGCCCCTGGTTGGGACTATTGTTGACGGCTTTTTTTTCAAGCCACACTTGCGGGCAGTATGGCGCTCCGGTCGCGGTAGTCCTGCCAGCTTCGGCTGGTGGTCCATGGGCCGCGCCGGTGATGCCTGTCGTGCATTCGGTTCCGGCCGTTTCACCGGTTGTAGCCTCTCGAGCAGGTGTCAATCCAGGATCTCGAGGCCAAGCGGTTGGACAGTCTCAGAATTTTATCGTCTTCGCTTCGTCAGCCGATTGGGCTGGGCAGGTGGCTGAAGTTGCCGAGCAGCAGCGGCGGGACTTGGCGATCCACTGGTTTGGTCGTGAACTGCCACCCTGGTCTCAGCGATGCCCCATTCACGTTCAGGACGCGGCTAATTTGGGTGCTGGCGGTGAGACGCGTTTTGCACTGTCCCGAGGCGTGCCTGGCAATTGGATGATGAGCGTCCAGGGGACGCGCGAGAGGATCTTGGATAGCGTGTTGCCTCACGAAATCACTCATACTCTGTTTGCCACATACTTTGGCCGACTGAATAAGTATGTACCCCGTGGGGCCGACGAAGGAGCGGCAACGACGGTAGAGCACGAGGCCGAAAAAAAGAAGCATCGACATTTTTTAAAGCAATTCCTCAAGACGGGTCGCGGGTTAGCTTTCAATGAAATGTTCCGACTAAAGGAATACCCGCAAGACATACTGCCTTTGTATGCTCAGGGCCATTCGGCGGTACAATTCTTAATTGATCAAGCCGATCCACAGCACTTCATTCACTTTTTAGAATTCGGCATGCAATCTGAGAACTGGTCAGCATCGCTGGATAAGTTCTATGCCTACGCTTCGATTGGCGAATTTCAAATCAGTTGGAATCAGTGGTTGGTCGACGGAAGTCCCAAAGACCTCTTGGCCTATTCACCGCTTCTTCGTAGGCAATCGACCATTGCTGGTAATGTTGCGGTGGCTTCGGCAGAAGCTCCTATTCCAATGCAGTCTGATTCAAGCGGCGGCTCCGAAGCCAATTCGCCGACCGGTCAATCGGAGAGCGGTTTGAGCGGCATTCAGATAGCTGCGTCACTTGAAGGTCAGCTAGCGGCGAATACACGGGCTTTGGATGCCGGTTCCACGGGCGGCAGTTTTTTCCGACAAAAATTACACTCGACCAGCGGCAAGCCGGCCACACCCATTCCGCCCCACAACCATTACTCAGGTTCCGGCGGTTACGGAACCGATCCTTCATTGAGACAGGTCGGCATATCCCCTTCCGGAGCCCTTCAACATCAACGCCAGGAGCCTGTATTGCCCGCCGGAGCACCGTCAAACGCTGCGTCCGTCATGGCTAGACCTCAACCACAGCATTCTCCCGAGATGCAAGTTCTGGACTGGGGTCAAGGTGGCCAAGTTTCTGGTTTGAACGCCGACAACTCCAGTTCCCCGTGGTTGCGCTAAAGTACGACATCTCCAATAAATTGCCGTGCTGCCGAAGATCCGGTGGGCTGGGTTGTTCGATCATGCAGACCGGGTTCTCGGAATTCTTTGCTGGTGTACAATCAAGTTTTTCGAGTTTCAGCAGTTCAGGAGTTTCGAAAGATGTTAGCAAATCATCATCGTATCGTATCCACTTTTCTGGCCGTTGCCTTCGTGTGGGGTGGCGGTTGCGCGACGCATTTGGGCCAGCACCTGTCGGGTCAGGTACAAGCCCAAGGTAATGAGTCCTCGCAAACAGCCAAGAATCCAGCGCTACTGGATCCTTCACTGGCCAATAAGAAAGCCCCCGACGTATACAAGGTCAAAGTCGCGACAACCAAGGGTGACTTTGTTATCAAAGTCGACCGCAGTTGGGCACCCAACGGTGCAGATCGCTTCTACAACTTGGTTGACATTGGCTACTTCAAGGACATTGCCATTTTCCGAGCCATCGAAGGATTTATGTTTCAGTTCGGCATCCACGGCGATCCGGCCGTCAGCAAGCAATGGCGTGAGGCCAACATCAAGGATGACCCGGGCGCAGGAGTGTCCAATCGCCCAGGTTTCATCACATTTGCCAATGCCGGTCCCAACACGCGATCTGTGCAGTTGTTTGTCAACCTGGGTGACAACCGACGTTTGGACAACATGGGATTCACACCGTTTGGACAGGTGGTCGAAGGTGCCGACGTGGTGTTGAAGATCAATACCGAGTATGGAGAAAACCCACCTGATGTGCAGGGTAGTTTCCAGGCACGCGGAAACGAATTTATTTTGCGAAAGTATCCCAAGCTGGACATGATCAAGTCAGTAACCTTGTTGGATCAGCCCGAAGCAGAGAAATCGCCCGAGTCAAATCCTGCCTCAACCCAAGAACCCACAGCTACGAAGGAGTAAGCAGAGTGCTGATACTAAAAACCAACCTAGGCGACATAGGCGTCGAGTTGTTTGAAAAAGAGTCGCCTATTTCATCCAAGAACTTTTTGGACTACGCTCGGTCAGGATTTTACGATGGAACAATTTTCCATCGCGTCATTGATGGCTTTATGATTCAAGGAGGCGGATTCACAGCCGACATGAATCAGAAGAAGACACAGGCGGCCATTAAAAACGAATCCGCAAACGGACTTCGTAATCAGAAGTACACTCTGGCGATGGCGCGCACCAGCGTACCTGACAGTGCTACCAGCCAATTTTTCATCAACACGACAGACAACGGTTTCTTAGACAAGGCCCAGTCTCAAGACGGCGTCGGCTACGCTGTGTTTGGCCATGTGGTCGAAGGCCAAGCGGTTGTTGACAAGATCGGCAAGGTGAAGACCGGCCGCAAGTCGGGACATTCGGACGTTCCAGTCGAAACTGTAGTCATCGAAAGTGTCGAAATCGTGGAAAAGGCTGAGTAGACCAGGTTTGTCCAGCCTGCCTACTCAATTCGCAATCAAACGCTCTCCGCTTTTGAATTGAAGCTTGACAGGTCCAGCCTGCCGAGCTGTCGATCGTTTCAATCGGTAGTGGCAGACGAGCCACTCCTGGCCATCTCGGTAACGAAATAACTCTGCGCAGGCCAGCATGAACATTCGCCATCGCTGCACCATCACTGGCCCTTGGCTCGGTCCATAAATCTGCGAAAACATCTGATTAATACTCGCGCGCTGCTGGTCCAGTCGGTTCAGCCAGGCTTCACACGTTTTCCAGTAGTGCAGTCCGCTGACAGGCCAGTGATCGCAAACGACTAGGTCTTCTGAAAAATGTGAAAACAGGTCTAAGCACGGCATGGTACCTCCAGTGAAAAAATGCCGTCCCATCCAATTGGCCGCCCCTTGCGTTTCAAACAAATAGGGCCATTTCTGATGACAGAAAATATGAACAAACAGTTGTCCGTCATCGACCAACCAGCCAGCGATTCGTCGTAACAGTTCGCGATAGTTGCGAACATGTTCAAACATCTCCACCGATACGATACGATCGAAACGATCTGAGGTTTGAAACTGTCGGAGATCGCAGGTGAGTACGCTGACGTTTTCCAGCTTTCGCTCCAGTAATTGCCGCTCAATAAATTGCCGCTGCGAATGAGAGTTGGAAATTGCCGTGATCTGCGCATTCGGATACCGCTCGGCCACCCATAAAGTCAGCGAGCCCCAGCCGCAACCCAGTTCC
>DAIRSD010000101.1:0-12317 GCA_036804625.1 Aureliella sp.
CAGGGCGAGTGCGTGAAAGGCGGTGAACCGTCATGTCAGTTCGGAGCGTCAAATCGCGAGGTGTCGGCTGCTCGATGTACTGCAGTCGGTCGTGCGACAACGGGCTCAGCCGTTCAATGCGCTCCAGCAAGTTGATCACATAGTCTTCGTCCGGACACTGCTCGTTGAAGTCAAACGATAGTTTCCAATTGCGCTCGGATGCAACATTTTCGCAGATACGGGTGATCTCGACGATACGCACAACATCACAGTCGATGACCTTGCAATCGAGTTTAATTATCTCATGAGTGATACCATCGGTCTCTAGCCACTCTTCCAGCGTTTCCGGGTCGCCGTCGTTCAGACGTTCCTTCAAATCGTCGCCGGTCAGCGGATCTAGGGCTCCTACCAAATGGTACAAAGGCATGGTAGGCCGCTGCTTGGGCAGCACATAATCGGCTGGGTACTTGCCAATAAAATCCGCCCCCAAGTAGGCGCTTAGGTCTTCGTTTAAAAACTCTGCCGTCAAACAGTCGAAACTACTAAGCTTCAAGCTTCTGCCAAAAGCGTCGTGGATAGCTGCTTCCAGCGGACTACTGGCCAGCATCGCCGCCAACTTAGGAATGCCGCCTGCAATTTTGAACTCGGCTTGCATCTCGACCGCGATCTGATCACGAAGTAAAGCCACTTGCCGAGTCAACTGAAAGGGGTCACCAGACAGCCCTGCACCGGAAATTTTTGCAGCCAGTCGATCTGACAACTCCAAAAGTAACTTCAGCGTGATTTTTGCCGGCAAAGTCCCAGGCCAAGCCCAGGCGTTGCCCATCGTCATTTCACCAATGCCGACGACCGGCTTGCGGTTTTGCTGGGAAGTAACGGCAATCTCCGTGCGTAAAACGCAGACGTCTTCAACCACCCTTCCACCAAACTTCATTGGCTGGCGATAGGTAAAGTTGGCCGTGGAGTTCTGGGCAGTCTGAAGGGTTAGGTCGGTAGCAGAAGGCATATAACTTTCTCGGGTCCTGCCAGGTATATGGTTGGCTCAGGTGAATGGTAACCGTTCACGGATTTAGGCGTCGGTAATCAATGGTTCAAGTTTAGGTTTAAGTTTAAGTTTAAGTCTAGGTTTAGGTTTGAACTTAGACTTAAACCTAAACTTAAACCCACTCCAACACCGTCCTTAATCAAACAACCCTAACAACTCCGTGAACGGTTACGGTGAATGTTTGACAGACAAGCATCGCCCAGCGTCCCGCTTGGCGCAACGCATACCTTAGCAAATTCCGCTTCGCTATGTCAGTGATAAAGTCCCAAATATCGCGATGGATTTATCAAGAAACTACCTAACGGGCACCCTAGTGACGCTTCGCGACTTTGAAGGCGGATAGAACTCCAGCGATTATCGACAAGCAGGACCAATTTCGGCACAATATCCTCCGATTCCCAAGGGCTGTACACTCAAAGTATTGACAAAATATGACGGAGCGTCAATAATAGCGACCATGAGTATAATGACCCGCAAGCAACAAGAGATCGACCACCGCGAGCAGCAGGTACTGCAACGGGCCAGGGCGATTCTGCTGTCTGATGGCTTTAATGGCCTAAGCATGGAGCGACTGGCAAGTGAAATGAACTTTGCCAAGGGAACGCTGTACAACCACTTCCAGAACAAAGAGGAGATCGTCGCTGCGCTGGCCATCGAGTCGCTGGAACTGCGAAGAAAGCTGTTCGAGCAGGCGTCGATTTCCAGGCCACAATCTCGGCAGCGCATCGCAGCCATAGGCTGTGCATGCGACCTGTATGCAACGCATTATCGGGACCACTTTGTGATCGAAGAGATGCTGCGCAGCGGAGCAATCTTGGAAAAATCCTCTGAGCTTCGGCAACTGTTGGTGCGTCAGTACGAACATCGCATCATGGCCATCGTTGCTGGAGTCGTCCGTGACGGGATGGCTGTTGGTGACCTGAAATTGCCCGATGGAATGTCAGCAGAAGAGTTTGTTTTCGGCTTCTGGGCGATCATGTACGGCAGCCAGATCCTCATGGCTCACAGTCCAACTCTGGTGGAAATCGGAGTCAACCAACCGCAACGAAGTATCCGTTACCATGCATGGACGCTGATGAACGGATACAACTGGCAACCGCTTAACACCTTTGAAAGCACCGAAGAGTTGATGAACTCAGTTCGCGAGGCCTTGCTGAATCATGTCCGCTAAAGTTTGCTGTCCTATCGTTCAGTTGAGTCGACATGGGATGACGAAACGTCAAAAAATGACGCTATGGGCAGTTTTATCGCTCTGTGCTGCAGGTGGTCTGGCTACAGCCACGTTGCGTCGCGATCTTGTATTCGGATTTCTACCATCTGCTTGGGCTGCTGATTCAGACCAATACAGCTCAACCGACCCGCAGCAGCAATGTGATCTTGCTAGAACCCAGGACAGCGACAAAAAATCGGACAGCGGCACAAAATCGGACGCCGGTCTAACGGCACAGACACTGCTTCCAGTCAAAACGTTTCGGCTGGATAGTATTCAACCCGCCGTACAGACTCAGACGTTTTCAGGCATTGTCATGGCCAGACGCTCCAGTCGCTTGGCGGCCGAACATCTAGGTCGAATCGCGCAAATTCACGTGGACCTTGGGGACGCAGTGCAAGCCGGACAAGTGCTGGCCGAGCTGGATAATCGCGAACTACTGGCCGAAAAAAGCGTGCTGGAAGCCCAGCTTTCTGGGGCTCAGGCGCGGCTGGACGAACTGCAAAAAGGGCCTCGCGTTCAAGAGATCCAGCAGGCCGAAGCGCTGGTTAAGCAGTTCGAAGCCACACTCTCCTTGCGCCAGGCAAACCTGAAGCGAACAGAAGACCTGGTGAAATCAGCTAGTATCTCCAAGCAAGAATACGACGAAGCTTTGACCGGCTTGGAGGCCACCCAGGCTCAGTTGGAAAGTTCTCAGAAGACGCTGGAACTGCTTCGCGAAGGAACCCGCAAGGAACAGATTCAATCCCAGGAGGCTGTCGTCAAGGGCTTGCAGGCGCAGTTGGATAAACTCCATGTTTTGATCTCGGAACTGGTCATCACGGCCCCATTTGCTGGCCACGTTCAAGCGCGTTTGGTTGACGAGGGCGTGATCGTGTCGCCTGGGCAACCGATTGTCGAAGTTGTAGAAACTGGAAGTTTGGAGATTCACGTGGGCGTGCCAGCCCACTTAGTGAATTCAGGAGCGCTGGAAGCAGCCAGAATTTTGTGTGGAAAAGATGCGTTAGCCGCTGAACTAGTTCGCGTCTCACCCACAATCGATCATCGCACTCGCAACTTGGAGGCGGTCTTTGCTTTGCAGCCGGATCGCCATGTTCGACCGGTCAGCAGTTCCAATCAACATCACAAAGGCTACCTATCAAGTGACACCCAGTGTCGCATCGGCCAGGCCGTGGATGTTCAAATCAACATCCGATCCGATAGCAGTGGCTGGTGGATTCCGACCAGCGCATTGGTGCCCGCCACGCGCGGTCTTTGGTCTGTGCTGATAGCCAAGGCCATTCAACAGGATGATACAGGCAATCAGTCAGATCCGGAGAATGTTGGTCCTGATACTGACCTATCTGTTTCAGACCCAATCAGTGGCAAGGACAGTATCATTCATGCGATGCAGGTCGAATTGCTGAGGTCCTCCGGCGATTGGTCACAAATTCGTGGGGCTGTCACCGGCTCCGAGCAGTTGGTGCTAAACGGTACACATCGCATCACCAGTGGACAGCGAGTTCTTGCGGTGGACTCTACTCAGTACGAAGCTGACTCGCTAGACAACATTGCACCAGGATCTGAATGATGAGTGCGCCCAAGTCGTCCGCATCCGGTTCATCAACCGATATTACTGCTGGCCACCTGAATCACCCGGTGGGCCGCCTGTCGGCAATGTTTTATAAGGACTTGCGACTAACAACGCTAACGCTGCTACTGATTGCTGCGTCAGGTATCAGTTCTTTCTTCGTCTTGACACGTCGCGAAGACCCTATGCTGACGCCAAGAGTGGCACAAGTAAGCACCATTTTTCCGGGTGCCAACGCTGAGCGAGTGGAAGCACTCGTGACTGAAAAGATCGAACGCAAGCTGCGCGATGTGCCAGAAATCAAGCGACTAATGTCCAACAGCCGTGCGGGCGCATCGTTTATCACAATTGAATTGATGGACGAGGTAACTGATCCAGCTCGAATTTGGCCTCGCGTTCGCGGTAAAGTCGAGGACTCAATTAGTCTCCTTCCCAAGGGTGCACTTCGGCCCGAGTTTGATGAAGTCGAGATGTCGGCATACGCTTGGATCGGTGGATTGACCTGGACCGACCCCAGCCAGCCTAGCTACGCAGTGCTTCGACGTCTGGCCTTGGAGCTAAAAGACCAACTGTTGACGGTGGAAGGCACCAAACGAATTGACCTGTACGGAGATCCCAAAGAGGAGGTACTTGTTGAACTGGATGCCACGCAAATGGCGGCCACGGGAATCACGCCCGCCATGATCGCGCGGCGACTGAGCGCAGCGGATGTCAAATCTTCGGCCGGCATGCTGCGTTCCGATTCTGCTGAGACGGTGGTTCAGTTCAACAACCAATTTGATAGTCTTGAAGATATCGCAGATGCAGAAATTGACACCGCCACCCCAGGCTACTCTTTGCGCCTTAAGGACATTGCTACACTCAGCCGAGGGACTCCCGAGCCTTCGCTGGACAAGGCTGTGCTTGATGGAAGGCCGACTGTCTTTGTTGGCGTTTTTCTGCGCAATGACTACCGGATTGATCGCTGGACCAAGGCCATTGCACCTGTCCTGCAAAGTTTCTCGCAGTCGCTTCCGCCATCGGTCAAGTTAGAATTGTTGATGGAACAAAATGGATATGTATCACAGCGTATGAATAGCCTAGCATCGAACATGCTGATGGGCATTGTAGCGGTAACCGTCGCCACTTTCTTATTGATGGGTTGGCGCAGTTCATTGCTGGTCACCGCTACACTACCTATTGCATCGCTGATGGTCCTAACGGGAATGAGAATTCTGGATATTCCCATTCATCAGATGTCGGTCACCGGTTTGATCATCGCTCTTGGAATGCTGATCGACAATGCGATTATCGCCGCTGACGAAGTAGAGATCAGTTTGCGACGTGGATTCTCTGCAGCGGATGCTGCACTGGACATGGTCGCCCGTTTGTTCGCACCCTTGGTTGCTTCCACTCTCACGACAGTCTTCGCCTTCGCACCGATTGCTCTCATGGAAGGTCCGTCTGGCGAATTCGTAGGTTCGATAGCACTGACGGTCATCATGGCGGTTACCTGTTCACTGTTTCTGTCTTTGACCATCCTTCCAGCCATGGCGGCCTGGTTACAAGATCGAGTGGCTCATGGAACCTATCAAGGCGAGCGATTTCATTTTTTCCGACAGTTGTGGCGTCACGGCATCGCCATCGACTGGCTGACAGAAGCTTATCGACGATCGTTAAGGTTTATCGTCGCATATCCTATTTCGGGGATCGCTCTAGGACTCGCGCTGCCTGTCCTCGGATTTGTGGCGGCCACTCAGTTGCCAGAACAGTTCTTCCCGCCGTCAGACCGTGATCAGTTCCACATCGAAATCGAAATGGATTCTCAGGCATCCATGTCTCAGACTCAGCAGTTGGTCAACCGGTTGGACCAGCGATTAAAAACAGAAGATCGTGTAAGGCAAACCGCTTGGTTCTTTGGAAATAGCGTGCCTTCGTTTTATTATAATGTCATCACAAGAGTGAAGAACACACCCAATTACGCTCATGGCGTGATCAATTTGCAAGGCAGTCACCAAATCGGAGATCTGATTCGTCGATTACAAGTTGAGCTGGACCACGAGTTCCCTGAAGCTCGGGTCTTGGTGCGGCAGCTTGAACAAGGTCCACCGTTTGATGCCCCTGTAGAATTGCGGATCTTCGGACCAGACATCGATCGATTGGCATTGCTGGGCGAACAAGTTCGATTGATAGGTTCTAAACTGCCCAACGTGATTCACACCAAGTCGACTCTAAGCTCTTCGCGGCCTATGGCTCATATCAAGGTTAACGCCGGCCAGGCTGGATGGGCGGGTCTTACCGAGCAAGAGATTTCGGATCAATTGTTTTCGCGACTGGAAGGGTTGCAAGCCGGCACAATTATCGAAGAAACAGAAGAATTGCCAGTTCGAGTGCGACTGGCCGGTCAGCACAATGTAAGTTTGGACACACTGCGGGAATCCGGTCTAATCGCCAGTCCCGGTTTGACCAACGCGACAACCACACGAAGCGATACAGCTAACGGACCGGTTCTGACGTCAGTGGTCCCGGTCTCATCCGTTGCTGAAATTGATTTAAGTCCACAAAGAGCCGTCATTCCGCGATATGGTGGAGTGCGAATGGATGAAATCAAGTTTTATTTGACGGCTGGCACGTTACCCGCGACTATCCTTAAGCAGTTGCAGCAAGCGATGGAGGCTCAAGGGTTTTCGCTGCCTAGCGGCTATCGATTGGATTTGGGTGGTGAAGCCAAGGAGCGAAATAGTGCGGTCAGCCGCTTGATGGCCAACGTAAGTATCTTGCTGGTAGGCATGGTCGCGTCGATGGCAATTGCACAAGGATCGTTTCGGCTGACTGGCATGATGGCTTTCGTCGGCATCCTTTCAATTGGTCTGGGCATGGGAGCGCTTTGGTGCTTTGATTTCTCATTCGGTTTTATGGCGATCATTGGAACGATGGGATTGGTAGGTGTGGCGGTAAACGACTCCATCGTGGTTGCCTCGTCGCTGAAAGCAAATCCGCTGGCGCGACAAGGCGACCAAGAAGCGATGGTAGAAACCATTATCGAAGTGACGCGACACGTTTTAGCCACGACTGTGACCACCGTTGCCGGATTCTTGCCTTTGATGCTAGGCGGTGGAGCCTTCTGGCCTCCGCTAGCTGTTACCATTGGTGCTGGCGTCTTAGGTGCAACCTTGATCGCCCTGGTATTTGTCCCCTGCGCGATGAGACTAATCTATCTGCGTCCCTAGTCGCAGATCGCTCTACGAACCATAGTCACCCTTTGTCGCGGATCGCTCCGTCGATCCGTAACCCTCGACAACTACCAATGCGTTCTTGCAGGAACACCCAAATGTCCGTCACGACCGCCCACCGGCTTCGACTACTTGCAGCCATTGCCTTAGTCATCCCGCTCGGTTACGCACTGCGAGTAACACCAACGCTGCCTGAATGGAGTCGCAACTTTCTCGGGAACATAGCCTACTGTCTGTTATGGTCGTTGATGGTAGCCGTGTTAGTACCCAAGCTGCCAGCCCTTCGGCTAGCCATCATTGGCTCTGGCCTGGTCGTTCTGATTGAGTTCTCGCAGCTCATTGAATTCGATTGGCTTAATGACTTACGCAGCCACCGACTCGGGAGTTTGATCTTGGGTTCCGGCTTTACCTGGATAGATCAGTTGGAATATCTGCTAGCGGCACCCATCAACTCAGTCATTCTGCAAAGTGTATTGGCGAGGCATTGGCTACTGAGGTGTTTCGATTGTCGCACCTGATTCTGACGCGGGTGGTTGGGCTTGGTTGTTCTTGATAGCCTGCTTGGGCTGGACTACGTTCAGAATCAAACGGACGGGTGTGCCGGACGGAGGAATGCGCTGGGTGTAGGCCAGAAACAGCAACCCCGAGTTGGCTTCGGTACTCTTGACTGGAATATCCAAAGTGGCGGTTGAGAAATTGGATACACAGATCAAATCGCCTGACTCAGCCAAATAGCGACGTTGCTTGGTTTCGGGATCTTCCCAGAATCCGCTGCCGGCAAATACCCAGTTGTATTGCAAGTGCTTGTCCTCTTGGCCACCTTGTCGAACCCACCGCCTGGCATCAATCTCTTGCTTCTTGCCGCTTAAATCGCTCCATTCCGCTTGAATCTGAATTTCGCTGCCTGTCGGCGGAGTGTACGCAGGTTCCCACTGCACCGGTTTTCCAGTGGAAGCTCCGGCAGCCAGCAACCCTGCGTGGACAGTAGCCGCCTTGCAGAATACTGCAACCACCGCTTCGTGTTCCTTAGTAAAAACGGGGCAAGCTAGCATTTCCAGTTGCCCTTCCCTAACAGCAATGTATCCGTCAACGATCACTCGGTGATTCTTGCGATCAACCCAAACTCGCTCTTTGGCGGACAGTCGAGTGGCGTCGGGGGGGGCGGTGAACGCCTTCTCCACTTCGGAAAGCAACTGCTCGCGGCCCTCCCATTGAGCCGGGCAAAGAGCCAGGGTGAGACCACCGGTGGTTTGAAGGAAGATTGCCAATAAAACCCAAGTCTTCAAGCGGGTTCGGGCTCCAGACCAAGCCCCAAAAATGTGGAATTGAGCCCGAATCTGGCAAGATCTAAGGGTCAGGGACTTTGACACATTCATTTGGGTAACCACAATAAACATCCTAGCCCGTTCGATATCCATGTCGCGTTCTGAAGCAATGATCAGCTATTGTATGGTTTCGCGTCGGACAGACAAGGTAGCCACGATCGACATGGGCGAAGCAACTCAATGATTACTACATTTGAATACTCATCGTGAAAGTTCTGGTCAGATGGATTGGATGGACTCCAAATCTCGCACGCAGTCGACAAAGAAAAGTTCCAAAAACAAGAAGCAGGGCAAACGCACCGATCCGCTTAAACAGGTGCAAGCTGCATTAGCTCAGCCCAAAGAAGTCTGGTCCACTGCGTTTGAGCATGAGATCGCTGGATTGAAATGGCCCAAGAGCTGTAGCTTGGAAAGCACTTGGTTGTTCTCGACTTTGATCGACGAACAGGTTGAAGTGCTTGCATGCTGCGGACTGAACGGAACATCGTTGGCGGGACTGCTGAAACATCCTGATGAGGCCAGCGCGACGCAGCACACTGAATCATTAAGAGGATTAGCAAGCCAGCCGCTAACCAGCAAAGCCGATCAGTGGCTCAATGAAGCAGACGCCTATCCTCATGCTGCGCTTGGAGTTTTAGCCATCGCTTGGCACTTGCCCGAATTGAACCAGCGTCCATCCGGAGAAGATCTGTCCGATTGGCTATTGAAGTTAACTCAGCGTGTGCTTGAGCATCAAAGCGAACCTAGCGAATGCCTTCTTGGCAATTTGGCATTCCACTGCGAACTGCCAATGCTACTTGGTCTTTTGACATCGACCTCACAATCAACTGCCCAGCAGATTGCAAGTCGTCCGATGGACGACTTGGCCGAGTACTTGGAAAATAGCCAGGATCATTTGGGTTCGTGGTTAGCGCATGGAGCGTCTTATCTTCGCGCCGCTCTGGCCAGTGTGTTTCGGTGCCGAGTCATAGCCGATCACCTTGGCCTGCGCGACTGGTATCCACCGCAACGCAAGGCAATTGGGCGATTGCTGGAACACGCCGCTCGGTGGGCAAGGTACGACGGCGGGCAATTGTTAAGCCAGTCAATCGCTTGTAAGGCCGCCGAACCGATCTGGATCGCGCTGTGCAAACAAGCGACGTCTAGCGGATCGATTAAAAATCTGCTTGCTACCAGTGGCTTGCTGTCCGCCGATCGCGCAACTGCCCGGCAGGATCAGTCTCGTCCACCCAAGCTGTCACACTTTGATGAAGAAGCATACAGCGTCTGCATGCAGCATTCGTGGCAACAACGCGGTGCTCGTTTGGCCGCCGATTTTTCAGAGAACATGACTTCACTGGAAGTTGTAGGGCCTAAGGGGCAATCGGTATTCAAAGGCAATTGGCAAGTCGAAGTGGCTTGCGACGGACAAGCTCAGCTACAGGTAGATGGCTGGCATCAACAGTGCTGGTACTCAGACGATGAAGTGGACTATCTGGAGATGGAAGCCCACTTTGGAAAATCCGCTCGCGTGCAGCGACAGTTGATTCTGATTCGCAAGCGTCGAATTCTGCTGGCTGCCGATGCCTTGCTGAGCGACCTACCCGGAAAGTGGTCGATTCACTCACGCTTGCCTTTAGCCGAATCCACTCAGTGGCAGCCCAACGGAAAACACTCTGAGGGAGCCCTAGAGACGCAGTCATCCAGATGTTTGGTGTTGCCTTTATTTCTGCCCGAGTGGCAAACGGCGATGTCGACAGGCAGTTTGACTTGCGAGGCTTCTCAGTTGGTCATTCAGAATTCTTCAGCAGGCGGTCGTTCGATCTATTCGCCGGTAGCCATCAGCCTGTGCAATCGTACGAACAAACAAGCCTACACTTGGCGACAGTTGACCGTGGCAGAAGACTTGCGCATCGTACGCCGTGACGAAGCGGTGGGCTATCGTATCCAGCTTGGTAAACATCAGCTTATGATCTACCGAAATCTGGATCAAGTCAGGCGCAGAACGCTGCTAGGTGTACACACTTTGTGCGATTTCTACTTGGCCAGCTTCGACAAGGACAGTGGCCAACCGGAGACTTTAGTAGAAATTGAACAGAAGCAATAGTCTACTCGATTGCTTTGTCCTAAGCGAACGCTGAATTGCGATCGTTGATAATCTACTGAGCCGTTTCATGCCACTGAACGATTCGTACCGATCCAGACGGATTCATGTATTCGTAAGCTCCAATCTCATAACCGCCGAACGAACCGCGAGCATTGCCGTCTAGATCGGTCGATACCAAATGCGACAGATCTAAACCAGCGTTAATCGCTGGCGAACCTGAATTCAAACGATAGTCGCGACTGGCAGCGTTGACAAACACGGGTTGCTTGTCGATGTCTTTCGGACCGACGGCAACATTAGTATAGGTTCGCGTGGTGCCCTGCACGATATTGTGGTCGCTGGTGATTGAGCCTCTTCCGTTTTCAGCGTACAGCGCGTATGCCCTTGACTGGATGATCGAATTGGCGACCGATATCTGGCCGCGATTGGCGTAGATGCCCAGATATCCGATGTCGGCCAGCGTACAGTTGACCACTTCGTATTGGCCATCAGCAGACTGAGTATAGAAGCCATAAGTTGTGCCGCTAATTAGGCTACTAGCAAGGCGGCTAGATTTTGTGTTGACTAACACACCGTGTCCACCACGCACTTGGATATTAGATAAGTTCATTTCACCCAAATTGCCATAAACTCCCCAAGAGGTTCCATCAAGGATCTGCAAGCGGTCATGCTGGCTGGTGGCGTTGTAGGCGTACATTCCAAAAACGGTTGGCTTATTGACAGTTACCTGATCTGTCACTAGCGTGCCACCAGTGCAGTAAATACCGTAAGCGGAACCATCGATCGTGACGCCCGACAACGTAGTCTGACTGGGTACGTCGCGTCCAATCGAGTAGATGCCAACAGAACTTGCGGATCGAATATCGAGTTGGCTGGCGGTAAAGCTGCATCCTTCCTGCGTGTATGGATCGTAGTAGATTCCGTAGTTGCCGCCCTCGAAAGACACGTTGTCCATTTTGACCACTCCGCCGTACAAAATGCATCCGTAGTTGGTGCTGGAGAGATAGCTTCCCGTCACCGTAACGGGACTGAAGTATCCGTAGAGGCCAATCTGATTTTCGGCCAGCTTGACACTGTTCAAGTTGATCTCTCCCCAATAATTCATCAGCGCGTAGGTGTTTCCGACTAACTGAATCGAGGACTTCTCAGTGAGAGTCAATGGAGCGTATTGCAATAGCAAGGCGTAGTAGTTCTTGGTGAGCTGCACGTTTTGGAGATTGGAATCGTCGATCGGCACACCGGTAAAGTACATTCCGTAGGTGCAGTTCGATATCTGCAGATCGGTCAGAGAAATTGCATCTGCGGTCGCATTGGTCATCGGACAATAGATACCATAATTCTTGCATTGGTCGATCACACAAGATTGAACTGATAATTGGGTTTGGTTTGCCGCGATGATAGCCGATCCGGTCAAACTGTTAAAATCGCATTTGGAGATTTGACCAGTAGTCGCCGCATAGATGTACAGAGCATTGCTCAGTTCTTTGAATCGGCAGTTCTCAACCAGCGACGATTTCGATAGCACATCATAAACAGCGATGTAGCTGATGTTGGCAAAGCCGCAGTTGGTGACCCTGCTGGATTCGGCATCATAAGAGATTACCCCGTAAGTTCCAGAAAGAATGTCAGTGCTATCCATATCTAAAGTGCCACGATAGACGTAGATCGGATAGGGACTACCGATAGGCGCATTCCAACTACGAATGGTGCAATTGGCGTTCTGCGTCATCAAGCCATAGTTACTGCCTGATATCTGCACCTGCGAATCCTTGGCGACGCTGAAGTTGCCGTTGTACACCAGCAATCCGTAATCCTTATTGTCTTTGATTGTCACCTGGGAAAGCTGTGGCGCTTGATCTGATAAGTTCACCAGGACCATTCCCCAGTCGT
>DAIRSD010000102.1:0-12271 GCA_036804625.1 Aureliella sp.
ATCCCCGAAGAAGAGTTATCGCGGGCGACCGATGTGGCCAGAACCATGATCGAATCGAAGGACATGGTCGCATGTCGCACCGGACTGGAGTTCGCACGTGATTTGCGGTTGAGTTCCTTGGTACCGTATTTTGATGAACTGGCAGGTCCCAACTCGGCACATCCCGAATGCCGTCTAACCGCGATGGAAGCATTGACTGCGGTCGACAATCAACGTGCCATGATTCGATTTGCCGAGGTTTTGCAGAGCCAGGCAGCACCAATGGAACTTAAACGAACCGTCTCTGAGATGTTGGGGCGTCTCAAATCGCCCGCTGGCACTGAACTGTTATCGAGCCTGCTTCGCACCGCTCCTGGCAATTACGCTGTACTGCTGGCACGTGGCCTGTCTTGGAGCGACCATGGAGGTGATGCTCTGCTGCGGTTGATCGAAGAAGGCAAGGCCGCTCCTGACCTACTGAATGACGGCGTAGTTGCAGCAGAGATCAACGCTAGGGTCTTTGATCGCAAAGAGGAGCGGCTGGCGACGATTCGCAAGACGATTCCATCGCCTGACGAAGCGCTAAGGGAATTGATCGACCAGCGACGAACTAGCTTTGCGAGCGCTGTAACCGACATCGAAAAAGGACAAACTGTATTTCAGAAGAACTGTGCCAATTGTCATCAGATCGGCGGACAGGGTGCCAAAATCGGACCTCAACTTGACGGCATCGGCATTCGCGGATTTGATCGACTTCTGGAAGACACGCTTGATCCGAATCGCAACGTGGACCAAGCCTTCCGACGAACCAACGTAGTGATGGCCGACGGCAGTGTGATATCCGGCATCATCCTTCGACAGGAAGGTGCCGTCTTGGTCTTGGCCGACTCAAATGGCAAAGAACTACGCATTCCCGAATCGGAAATCGACGAGCGTCAGGAATCCACTCTTTCACCGATGCCCAATGATGTTGCCAAGCAGATTCCGCCGGCAGACTTCTTCAACTTGATGGCCTATCTGATGTCCCAACAGTCACAGGCTCCAATCAGCCAATAACTTGGCTGTTCTACTTGGTGAGGATCAACTTGCCTTGCTTGGTACGTCGGAGTCGATAGAGTTCGCCTTGATTGTCGATCCAGATCTCATCACCGCAAACGGACAGTTCGTCAAATCGGATAATCTTGGGCAGCCGAGCCGGACGACCGGCAATAGCTTCGACATCCTCAGGCTGATGAGACGAAGTTTGTGGGTTTTCGCTCTTTGGATCACTCGACATGAGCTTCAAACATGAGGTTAAAATTAACAATAGAATTTGCAATAAATCAGCCATCAATTGAGACTTAATCTCAACTACACGGCCTAGGATAGCCGAGCCTTTCTAGGATCTCAAGGGGAAACACTAAGGAATTGGCCAACATTCACGGGAAATTTCGCGATTTTTTATTGGATCGCCGATAGTATATCGCTCGCCTATTTCGTCTTGGGCGATTCCTTTGATCAGGACTTGGACAGGCTGATAAACAGATCTACGATACTGTCCAAATGTTGGCGACAAGAGTGGCAGACAAGAATGCTAACGCTGGATTGGGTCGAAATCTACAATGAAAACTCTCGCAAAATTTTCGTTCGGTGTGGGTGATCGGTTCGCTCATCAGGCAAAGGCGCAGCTACAGGCCTTTCAGATGCTGAGCGCTCAAGGCGTCGACGTCGTTCCCGCTTGGACTAAATCGAATCGCGAGCACAGCTCTATCGGTTCCCAGCCGCAAAGTGTTTTGGAAGCTGCGAGATCTGCCGTGCAGCAACTTGCCTGGAAGGGACCATGGCATGTGGATGCGGACCACATTCGGCTGGAGACTGTCGATCGTTTCGTAAGCAGCAGCGATTTTTTCACAATCGATGTGGCCGATTCCATTGGCACGCCAGCCTCAAGCGCCGACGTCGATGCTTTTGTGGCCGCTCATGTCGAGTTGTTAGGAAGCCTTCAGTTGTCCGGCATGACACGACCACTGATCATTTCTGTAGATGACATCCGCCAAGCAGCGCGTAAGTATTTGCTGGCAACTCAGGAAGCTGGTGCGATCTACCGCCATATCGCGGCAGCAAAAGGTGAAGATAATTTTATTGCCGAAGTTTCGATGGATGAAACCGATTTACCGCAAACACCTCCCGAGCTGCTAATCATCCTAGCTGCGCTGGCAGACCAGCGGATACGATTGCAAACGATAGCACCCAAGTTCACGGGTCGATTTAATAAAGGAGTCGACTATGTTGGCGATTTGGACCAATTCGAGCAGGAGTTTCATGACGATTTAGCCGTCATTGCACATGCTGTTCAGTTATACCGATTGCCTGACAATCTAAAGCTGAGCATCCATAGTGGTAGCGATAAATTCAGCTTGTATCCCATCATGCGTCGCGTGCTGGCAAGCACGGGTGCCGGGTTGCACTTAAAAACGGCGGGGACGACTTGGCTCGAAGAACTGATCGGCTTGGCAGAAGCCGGTGGCGAAGGCCTGCGATTGGCGCAGGAGATCTACGCCTATGCACATTCTCATTTTCAGGAGTTATGTGCGCCATATGCGAGTGTTGTTGACATCGATCCAGCAAAACTACCGGAACCGCTCGGCGTTTCCCAATGGTCGGGGACACAGTTCGCTCAAACACTACGACACGTTCCCAGCAACCCACATTTCAATCCACACTTCCGACAATTGTTACACGTCTCCTTCAAGGTCGCAGCCCAGATGGGTGATCGTTACACCCAGTTGTTGCAAGACAACGATCAAGTGGTTGGTCGGCAGGTTACTGAAAATCTCTACAAGCGACATTTTTTGCCTCTATTTTGCAACTAGGCTTGCCCTGTTACATGACTTCAGGAAAGTAAGTTTTGATGAAATCTGCGGTTACGATCTGCTTGGTACCAGAAGCTCGGCAAGGGCCATTTGTCTATCACCAAGGACTAGCAGACGGTTGCGCTCGTGCAGCCAAGCTAGGATTTCATGGCGTGGAAATCTTTCCACCTGCCGCCAGCGCTGTCAAACCTGCTGAGCTGAAAACATTACTGCGCAAACATCGCTTGCAAGTAGCTGCTATCGGGACCGGTGCTGGATGGCTGACCAAGCAATGGTCGCTGACATCACCCGATTCTGCGATCCGGCGCAAAGCGATTCAATTCATCAGCCAGATGATTGATCTCGCAAGTCAGTTTTCAGCGCCGGTCATTGTGGGATCGATGCAGGGGCGAGTCCAGCCGGGGATCGAACGTAGTCAGGCGTTAGGCTGGTTGGCAGATGGCCTACGCAAGCTGTCGCTGAGAGCAGCTGAGAGTCGCCAAGTTTTGTTGTATGAACCTCTGAATCGATACGAGACAAACCTAATCAACCGAATTGACTCGGCCGCTGAGTGGTTGGACGAGCAGTCGCTGGAGCACGTACGCGTTTTGGCCGATCTGTTTCACACGAATATCGAACAGGCTGATGTGGCGGCGGCCATCGTGCGGTGTGGTTCGCGGCTCGGTCATTTACATTTCGCTGATTCGAATCGTCAAGCGGTTGGTCTAGGGCACACGCGCATGGCCCCTATCATCAAGGCATTGCGGAAAGTAGGTTATGAAGGCTACTTGTCAGCCGAAATTCTTCCGCTGCCAAGCAGCGATCAGGCGTCCGAGCAGACGATCCAGAGCTATCGCAAGCTCGTTGTAAGGAGTTAGTTCATGTTGAAGACAACGTTATTACATCCCGAAATTCTGTATGCGGCTTCTCGGTGTGGTCACCACTCCAAAATACTGATCAGCGATGGAAACTATCCAGCTTCCTCCAAGCTGGGTACTAATGCCAAGCTAGTTTCATTGCAATTGATGCCAGGAGTGCCAACCGTCGCGCAGGTCTTGCAGGCGCTGCTTACCGTTTTGCCGATTGATCAAGTAAACACGATGGGTATCGACCCCACTGATCAGTACGCTCAGTCTGGCGATCCTCCGGTATGGAACGAATATCGACAAATACTGGCTGCCGCAGGTTCCAAGGTTCAGTTGGAGCCCATCATGAAGTGGGATTTTTATCAAGCGGTGCAATCCACCGATCACATACTAACGATTCAGACTGCCGATCAAGCTCTTTGGGCAAACCTGCTGCTGTCAGTGGGCGTCCGAACGCTTTAGCGTTTCATCGACACTAAAATGGACGCCAGCCAGAATCGTAGCTTTCCCCGTCGTGGCATTCGCAAGAATTCCCTTAGCCATATTCGCCAGAATTCCCGCAACAAAATCTATCCGAGTTCGCGAAGCAAAATTCACCATAAGTCGGACACTGCTCGCTAGTCGTCGTTATTTAGAAAGCCTCAGAATTTGTGTTTAATAGGTCGATGACTTATGCGTATTGATGCACACCAGCACTTTTGGCGATACGACGCAGTCGAATACCCTTGGATCGCTCCTCATTGGCCGATTCGCCAAGACTATTTGCCGGATGATTTGGCACCGCTTTTGTCCGAGTGCCGAATGGATGGCTGCATTGCCGTACAAGCGCGGCAGAGCCTGGAAGAAACTTATTGGCTACTGAAGCTGGCCGAGCAGCACTCGATGATCGTAGGTGTTGTGGGTTGGGTCGACCTTTGCAATGACCATGTGGCCGACCAACTTGATTCTTTGGCCGGATATTCAAAACTTGTGGGAGTTCGTCATGTGGTGCAGGATGAACCGGACGACGAGTTTATGCTGCGTAACGAATTTCAGCGCGGCATTCAAGCTGTTCAGGATCGCGGCTTAACTTACGATTTGTTAATCTTTCCCCAACAATTGCCGGCGGCCTGTCAATTAGTCAAGAATTTTCCTCAGCAGCGATTTGTGCTGGATCATTTGGCTAAACCGCTGATTAAAGATGGACAACTGAGCCCATGGGACCAGCAGATCCAGCAGCTCGCTGGCCACTCGAATGTCTACTGCAAAATCTCAGGCATGGTCACCGAGGCGCGTTGGCACGCGTGGCATCCCACCGACTTTGAACCCTATTTGGACCTGGTTGCCAAAGCTTTTGGCCCGGAGCGGTTGATGTTTGGATCGGACTGGCCGGTGGCATTGCTGGCCGGATCATATCGCTGTGTCTATGAATTGTCATATCAATACGTGGATCGCAAGATGGCTGATGCCAGCTCTCAGATTTTTGGTGAAAATGCCCGCCGGTTTTATTTGGAAAGATCCTAAGTTCTATTCTTCAGGAGTGATGATTGATGAAGCGAAATCTACTTGGACGAACCGGTTTGGAATTGCCGGCACTAGCGTTTGGGGCTTCCTCGATGGGCCAGGAATTTCGGAGCGTCCAGTTGGACGAAGCCTTGCAAAGTGTGCGAGTGGCTTTGGATAGTGGAATCGATTTTATCGATACAGCACCGTTCTATGGACGAGGCATGAGCGAAGTGTTACTAGGAATCGCTCTGCGCGGATTGCCTCGTGACAGTTATACGCTGTGCTCCAAGCTGGGCAGATACGACTTGGGACACTTTGACTTCCGCCCAGAGCGAGTGAGAGAAAGCATCGACGTAAGCTTACACCGTTTGGGAACCGATCATCTGGACATCGCGCTGTGTCACGATATCGAATTTGTCGATCTACAGCAGGTCGTCGAGCAGACCATTCCGGCGCTCCGCCAGTTGCAGCAGGCTGGCAAAGTTCGCTTCATCGGTATTAGCGGCTACCCCATGCATATCTTCCGCTATGTGTGCGAGCGCACTGAGCTGGACTGTGTCATGTCGTACAATCAGTATACCTTACAGAACACTCGTTTTGTCGACGAACTGCTGCCGATGCTTAAGGCCAAAGGTGTGGGGGTGATCAATGCCGGCCCCTTTTCCGCTCGGCTTCTCACGAATGCTCCGTTGCCAATCTGGTTGAAAGAACCGGAAGAAGGCAAAGCAGCCGCTCGTCAAGCCGCTGCGCACTGCGCTAGTCGTGGAGTGGATATTGCTAAGCTGGCTCTACAGTTCTCCTGCTCGCATCCCGACATCGCATCCACAGTTGCCGGCAGTGCCAATCCGAACAACATTCGCAATTGGGTCCGCTGGCTGCAAGAACCGATCGATCAGCAATTGCTGGCCGAAGTTCAAGCGATCTTTGCTCCAGTTAAGAACATTGGCCACCGCGAAGGTTTGCCAGAAAACAATTAACAGATAACATCAGATGAAAGCGCTGCAATTGGTTCTGCCGGGCAACTGGCAAATGATTGATGTTCCCGAGCCTGAGGCTCCAGGGCCCGGTGAAGCCTTGGTTCGAGTGCTTGCCGTGGGCATCTGCGGAACGGATATCGGAGGATTTCTGGGGAAAATGCCATTTTTCTCCTATCCTCGTATACCTGGTCACGAATTGGCTGTGGAAGTGTTGCAGGCTGGCGCGGGTGCTGACCATCTGAGGCCCGGTGATCTTTGTGCAGTCGAGCCTTATCTCAATTGCCAGAAGTGTTATGCCTGTTTACGAGGTTTTACGAATTGCTGTGAACACCATCGCACATTGGGCGTGATGTGTGATGGCGGACTGACAGAACGGATGATTTTGCCAGCACGAAAACTGCACCCAGCGGGTGGACTGAACCCTGATCAGTGCGCCTTGGTGGAAACGCTTGCCATAGGCTGCCATGCAGTGGCCCGATGCCAGCCGCAGCATGCAGAAACCGTTCTGATTATCGGAGCCGGCCCAATTGGCCTTTCTGCATTGGAGTTTGCCAAGCTGACTGGGGCTCGAGTTGTGGTCATGGACGTCAGTCCGAATCGACTAGCTTTTGTGCAGCAGCAGATGGGCGTAGCCGATACTATCCTGGCTGATGGAAGTTCAGCCGATGTGCAGGCGTTGGGTGATCTGACGGACGGGCGATTGGCAGATGTCGTGATCGACGCTACCGGCAATCACCTGTCGATGGCTCGAGCACTTGAGTTTGCCACGTTTGCTGGGCGAATCGTTTATGTTGGGATCACTCAGCAGATTTTGGAATTTCCACACGCTCCTGTGATGCACCGACGTGAGCTAACTCTGCTGGCTAGCCGTAATGCGCTGCCTGGCGACTTCACACGGATTATCGATCTGATCGAGCAATCCGTGATTGATACTCGTCCTTGGATTACTCATCACGCAACCTTCCAGTCGGTGCCGTCCGTTTTTCCTAGTTGGATACCGCCCGAGTCGGGAGTGATTAAAGCGGTGGTCAGGATGGGGGAGTAGGAATTGGGGAGTGGGGATAAGTACTCAGTACTCAGTACTCAGTACTCAGTACTCAGGACTCAGGACTTAGGACTCAGGACTCAGGACTCAGGACTCAGGACTAAGGACTGTGGTTTGGCTGGTGAGTGTTCAGCTTGTTTCGCTTTTACTTGAAGCCGAGACAGGATGAGCAAAGTGGGAGACCTGGGATAGCTGCAGGTCTTCTTTAGGTATAGCTAAATCGATTCGGTTACTGAGGCTGTTAAGCTTCGGTTCATAGTAAGTGGAGCGTCCGTAACTAGCGTGCGACTTTATGTCACGTCTAATGAGGCAAGGCTGCTATTAACAAAATCGGCTCGGACCGACATATTGTGGCAGCTTAATGGTAGATCGCGCCATGTACCGCACCTTATACTCAGGAATCCTGAAATAAGGGCTGGATTCCTGGCCCTTTTCGCGTGGTTTGACTGGCTTGTTTCACATAGCAAAGGTTCTTGCTAGATCGTTGGGACTATGACTCGATTTTTATTTCCGCGTTGGACCAATAGATTTCTGCCGGTTTTAGGCCTGCTGTTGCTAGCGGGTGGTGGCTATGCAGGCACGTTGTTCCTGGTGGCAACTGATGACAAAACGCTAAATCCAGGGTATCAACCGACTCAGCCGGTGCCCTTCAGTCATAAAATTCATGCTGGCGATCTGAAGATGGATTGTCGCTATTGTCATATTGGTGTGGACAAGGCGGCAGCCGCTTCGATCCCCCCTACGGCAACTTGCATCAACTGTCACAGCCCAGAGGTGGGCGGCCAACCGCCGCAACTGGCGGCTGTCAAGCATGATAGCCCCAAACTTCAAGCGGTTCATGAAAGCTGGAAATCGGGCGAAGCTGCAGTACCTTGGGTGCGGATACACCGATTGCCGGATTACGTCTTTTTCAATCACGCAGCTCACGTCAACCGTGGTGTTAGTTGTGTGGAATGTCATGGTCGAATTGACACGATGGACAAAGTCTATCAAGCCAAGGAGCTTTCCATGGCTTGGTGTATTGAGTGCCACAACAATCCTGGCCCACGTTTGCGGCCTTTGGATCAGGTGACCAATTTGAGTTGGGAGCCTGAGGAAGGGAAAACCAGAGAGCAGGTGGGGCAGGAGATATTGGCGAAGTTTGACGAGGCCGGTAACGGCGTTCATCCCAAAACCAATTGTGCGGTTTGCCATCGCTAGTGCCACAGGATACTTTTCTGGCTTTGTCGACTTCGGCGACTTAGTCGTAACGGCCAATTCGAGAACGAGCAAGAATAACGATGCAGTCCAAGCTTCCTATAACAAGTAATCATTCTTCATTGGGTACTCAAATTTCTCAACCTTTGACCGTTGGTAGTCAGAACTCTCAGGGCTACTGGCGTAGTTTGAACGAACTGGACGAAACACCCGAGTTTCAGCAGTTCCTGGAGCGAGAGTTTCCGCAGGCGGCTTCCGAGTTTCCCTCTGGAGTTTCTCGACGTCGCTGGGTGCAATTGATGAGCGCATCGATTGCACTGAGCGGTGCGGCTGGGTGTCGCTACGGACCAGAAAAAATTGCGCCTTTTGTGATTCGTCCAGAGAATACGCTGTCGGGTGTCCCCAAGTTTTATGCAACCAGTTTCGAACTGGCTGGTCGAGCCGTCAATCTGCTAGTGACCAATCGTGATGGTCGGCCAATTAAGGTCGAGGGCAATCCGGATCATCCATTGATGCGGGCCACCGAGCCGAACAACGTTGCGGGTAAGCCGCGATTTCAGAGCGCTGGGACAGACATCTATTCCCAGGCTTGTGTTTTGGGTTTGTACGATGACGATCGCGCAGGTCGCGTTGCCAAGCGAGTCGATGGGAAATTGGTAGACTCTACTTGGGATGAGTTCACCCAGTACGCTCGCAACCAGTTGGAATCGCTTAAGTCAGACCAGGGACAGTCGCTTGGCATTTTGATGTCTCCTTCCTTGTCTCCAAGCGTCAATCGGTTGGTGTCGGATATCGTCAAGGCTTTGCCGAAGGCCACCGTAGCGCAGTACAAATCGATCGACGATTCGGCTCAGCGACAGGCTGCCACTCAGGCAGTAGGTCAACCCGCAGAGCTGTTGCTGGATCTTTCGAGTGCCAAAGTGATTTGCTGCATCGATAGCGATCCGCTGGGCAATGATCCTAACATGCCGATTTATGCTCGACAGTTTGCGATTGGTCGTAAGCCAGCGCTGGATAGCATGAACCGCCTATACAGTGTCGAATCGCGATATTCGGTGACTGGAGCTTCCGCAGATTCACGGCTACCGATTCGCAGTTCACAAGTGGGCGCATTTTTGGTTGAACTCGAGAAGTCGATTGATCAGTTGCTGGCGGGGCAATCCGCTGTGGCGGCAGCCAAAGACGAGAAGCCGCTAGACGAGGTACCGATCGGAGAGCAGCTTACGCGGTTTGTTGCTGCGATGTCCGAAGACTTGGTCAAACATCAAGGTGCTGGCGTGGTCTATGTGGGCTCCTATCAGCCGTTGGACGTGCAGCTTCTAGCCTTGCGATTGAACAAGAAGCTTGGCAACCTTGGCAAGTCCGTCAAGTTCATTGCTGATCGAACGGTGATCGAAGGGGTTCAGCCTGTTGGCTTGGACGCTTTGGCTGGCAAGCTGGGTGGAAGCATCAGTACTTTATGGGTGTTAGGTGACAATCCAGTTTACACGCCCCCATCGCACGTAGGTTTAGCCAAGTTACTGAGCAGTATGCAGAACGTCGTGTATCTGGCCGACTTTGAAGATGAGACGGCTCAAGTGGCTAGTTGGTCGGTTCCTCTAGCGCACGCGCTGGAGAGCTGGGGCGACGTTGTCAGCGTTGACGGAACCTATAGTATCTGCCAACCCCAAATCCTACCTCTCCTTGGTGGTAAGAGTGTTGTTGAAATTCTTGCGTTGCTGTCGGGTCAGACTGCTGAGGGTAGTGCGCTGGTACGAACGACGGCATCCGTGGCCACTGGTGGCCCGCTGAATGCCAATGCTTGGCACAAGTTGCTGCATGATGGTTTTGCGGGGGGCAGCGCCAGAGAATTGAGCGGATCAAGTGTCGATGGGCCTGTTCCGCTAGGCTCGCTGGATCTTGAGTCCCTTGAGAATGGTAAGCTGGAATTGGTCTTATGTGAAAGCGATACCCTGTACGACGGTCGCTTTGCTAAAAATGTTTGGTTACAGGAGTTGCCACAATCCATCACCAAGATTGTTTGGGACAATGCCGCCTTGGTTAGCCCTCGTACGGCCGAAAAGTTTGGCTTGCGACAAAGCGATAAGAGCCAGACGAGCGTTGTGCGGGTGAAAGTGGGCGATCAACAGGTCGACTTGCCTGTATTTTTGATGCCTGGCCTGGCCGATGGTGTGATTGTGGCTCAGTTGGGTTACGGTCGCATCTGCCGTGACGAAGCGGTCAAGAGCGATGAACAGGTTGTGATCGGTCAGGACCTTTCCAAGCTTCGTCGACTAGACAGCATGCACTTGATTTCTGGCGTATCGGTCAGCGCCACATCGCAGCCGTATCGATTGGCAACAACTCAAGATCACTTTGCGATCGACCCCATTGGCAAAGATGGTTTGGCCCAGCGCATCGGCTGGTTGGTTCGCGAAGGAACTCTGGAACAGATCACAGAAGGTGGTGCTGGATTCGTGGAACACGAAGGACTTCATCATCCCGAGCTGAAGTCTCTTTGGGAAGAAGAGCCCATGGAGACCTTCGAAAAGGATCCCACGGTTGCATACCAGTGGGGTATGACCATCGATTTGAACAAATGCACGGGTTGCAATTCCTGCGTGATCGCATGTCAAGCTGAGAACAATGTGCCAGTGGTTGGTAAGGAGCAAGTGCTGCGTGGTCGCGAAATGCACTGGATTCGCATTGATCGCTACTTCCGAGGCAATCAATCCTCGCCGCAGATGATTCAGCAGCCAGTGGCCTGTGCTCACTGCGAGACGGCACCTTGTGAGCAAGTTTGTCCTGTGGCGGCCACGGTCCATACCGAAGAGGGCATCAACGCCATGGCCTACAACCGTTGCATCGGTACGCGATACTGTGGCAATAACTGCCCCTACAAGGTTCGTCGGTTCAACTACTTTAATTACGGCACAGAGTACGGATACTTCTACGGCTGGCAACAACAAGGCAAACTGGAAGAGGCCAGTCGCAAACTACAGCAGTTGGTGCTCAATCCTGAAGTCAGCGTTCGAGGCCGTGGCGTGATGGAGAAATGTACCTACTGCATTCAGCGGGTGCAAAACGTCAAGATTCAGACTCGATCGGAAGGTCGATCGATTGAGGATGGTGAATTGCAGACAGCCTGCCAGGCCGCCTGCCCGACTCAGGCAATTATCTTTGGTAACATCAAAGACACAACTAGCGAAGTCGCCAAGAGTCAAGCGGATCCACGAGCCTATGCGATGCTGTCGGAATTGAACATCAAGCCGCGCACGTTGTATTTGGCGCGAGTGCGAAACACACACCCTCGTTTGAAAGCCTCGTTCCAACTGAAAGAGGCTCATCATGATTCGCATGGCCATGACGATCATGGGCATAGCCAGTCCGAACATCACTAGATGCTGTTTGGAAACACAGTTTGAGCAATTGTTGCTGAGTGAACGATAACATTACTTTTTTCAGAGCAAGTCGGCACAGCCCATGGCGAGCATAGTGACCACTGACATAGACAACACCCTTGACGTTCCCGGTCGGCGAACTCCGCTGATCACCGGTGGACATAATCATTCCGCCGTGACTCGCATGATTGCCAGGATCAGCGAGGAGGCTCAGCCAAAGATTTGGTGGGTCTTCATGGCTTTTTCCTTCCCTTCCATGATGATGTTTGTGGGCCTGATCGGCTACCTGATTCTCAATGGCGTGGGTGTCTGGGGGAATATGTCACCGGTGTTCTGGGCATGGGATATTATCAACTTCGTATTTTGGGTTGGTATCGGTCACGCCGGAACGTTGATTTCCGCCATTTTGTTTTTGTTCCGGCAGAACTGGCGTTCCAGCATTAACCGGTCTGCAGAAGCGATGACGATTTTTGCCGTGATCTGTGCGGCTACGTTTCCTGGAGTTCACGTG
>DAIRSD010000103.1:0-12230 GCA_036804625.1 Aureliella sp.
AGCAAGAAACAATCGCAGCAGATGAAGACTCAACAGCTTGTCGAACAAGATCGCCAAAAATCACTCAGGAAGGAACTATCAGCTCATTGGAACAGCCAGTCCATCGCCGACTTTCAAAGTTTGATAGACGATTTGTTGGCTGTTTGAACACGAGAACTGGCTAACGGCTGTTGCAGATTGGAATTTGCATCGACTGGGACTGATCGCTGGTTACCATTACAGCAAAACAACCGCCTACAAAAGCGTGGTCGCTGAACTGAAGCTGCTTGTTAACCTTGCATCAAATACTTGGCTAACATCAACAGCCATATTGCCGACAGAATTATGACAGATGCCAAGGTCAATCGTACCCAAACCTTGGTGGATGGATTGGCCCAAACTTTACCCTGTGCGGGACTAGCAATCGCCTGCAACATCCGCTGCCTGTCTCTAGGCTCACTGGATAGTACCGCTCGAGACGGCTCCAGCAGTCCAAATTGAACTGAGAAGTCCAGCGCACCAAACAGCCGATGTTTCTTGCCTACCGGGTCGATTCCTGCGGCTTCAAAGAACCAGAACTGGCGGCCAAAGGTCGACTCTGTCTCTTCGTCCAGAAAGACGCATCGCAACGACTCGATGCGGGATTCCTCGATACTGAAGTCGCGGCGAACCAGAGCGTTGTGCGCTTGGTCGGTAACCGCTTGCCAAACTTCGCGAGAAAATTGGTAAAATGTAGCTTCCGTCATTTCTACATTCCTAAGTGGTGTTCTAACCCTGAAATCGCCCGTCGGTGGGCAATTGCTATGTTGGCATTCAGCCTTTGCGTTGTGCCAGATCGATCTACGGGTATCAGAATCTGCTATTCCAAAGGTCGCAATCGCGCGTTCTGCGCGACACTCTTCTTTTGATCGATCCGTTCATCTTACAAATTTCACTTATTTTTGGCGCAAAGACAATATGACTTGGCCAACAAATTATTCAATAGGGTGTCTGACGGGCGCTCAGAGCCCCCAAAGGCGGTTTTATGTGCCGCCCCAGAGCCCCCAGCCAACAGCTTGGCATCCCCCCAAGCTGACTACTGCCGATCAAAAAGGCTGTTGCGAATTTCAGCTTCGAAGCTAGCCTGCTGAGACATGGCCAATTGAAAATGCTTTTGATCCAAGCTGTACAAAACGCTAGGTTCCAAGGCGGTGATAGTTGCATTGCGAGGCTGACCCGACATTAGCGCCATTTCTCCAAAGAAGTCGCCCTCCGATAATTCGGCGACTTGCCCTCCACCTCGCTGAACAGAGACCAAGCCTTCGCGAATCAAATAGAATTTATCTCCCGTGTCGCCTTCGCGAATGACTACTTGTCCTGCCGTGAATTGCTCGGGTTTCAAGTGATCCGCCACTTCGGCTAGACTGCGCGGGGTCAGATGTTGGAATAGCTCGCATTTTGCCAGCATCTGACTAACGATCGCTGCCTCTTGAATCAAGACGTCGCTACGGATACTGCCGTCTACCAAATTGACAATCCGATCAGCCACATCCAGGATACGATTATCGTGAGTCACGATGATGATAGTCGCTCGGTCAACTTTCGCTCTTTCTCGCAGCAATTCGACAACCCGACGACCGCTTTGTTCATCCAGCGCCGCGGTGGGCTCATCCGCCAGAATCAGTTTAGGTTGATGCACCAAACCGCGCGCGATGGCGACTCGCTGCTTTTGCCCCCCTGAGAGTTGATTGGGCTTGTGATTGATTCGCTCCCCTAGACCAACAGCTCTTAACATGTCCTGGCACTGTTGATTCTGCTGACGACGCGAACCGCCGGGTGATCCAAGCTCCAAGGCCATACGAACGTTTTGAGTCGCCGTAAGAGAATCGAACAGATTGTGTGCTTGAAAGATAAAGCCAATCTCGCGACGCAGTCCCAAAATCTCAGTGTTGCTGGCCTGATGCAACGGTCTGTCCAGGACGCTCAGGTGACCCTCCTGAACACGCCGTAAGGTACCAATCAAAGTCAGCAGCGTGGTTTTCCCAGAGCCGCTGGGGCCGGTCATGATGATGATTTCGCCAGGGTAGATATCCAGAGTGTTGTCGAACAAGACCTGTTTTCTAAGTTCGCCGCTGCCAAAGTAATGCCGCACACTCTTGGCAACAATCGCTGGCTTGACCTCTCCGGCCAGCCTTTCTCGCCAACGAGGATCGAATCGGGCGGTACGCTTGGCTAGTTCCACCATCAAAACTCCGGAAATTCACTATAAAAGCTACAACCTGTCGGCAGGAATACGGATCTGATTCAGTCGCCCACATCGACTGAATTTCGGGTTGCCGATCAACCGCTGGTACAACATTAAGGCGTAGTCTAGAACCTCCCCTTGGCAGACGACACTTGGGCAATCGCCGCTTATGATTTTGGGGGCAGTTCTGGAAAATTTCTACGCTCGTAGTATCAGTTCACCAAGCAACCAAATACACTATAACTGAACCAAAGGCCACTTTCCCTAGTATCGCACGCCCTATGACTAGAAAACTTGACAAATCTAGACTCTTCCGAAAAAACGGTCAGTACGACGTTTGCCTTCGCGGAGCGATATTTGGTCTTGGGGCAGGCATCGTTTTGCTGGTCGGCTGCACGTCCAGTTCATCCGTATCTTCAAGCTCTGATCAAGTTGGGGCAGCCGGTTCCTTGCAACTAGCCAGTGCGGTCAGCCAACGCGTTGTGGCTCAAGGTCAGATCATGCCATCTGGAGGCATCGTCAAAATCTACTCGGCACCCGGCGATGTAGTGGTCGAATTGCCTACACAGGTGGGTGCTCACGTCGAGAGCGGTCAAGTACTGGCCCGTTTGCGATCCGAAGCCTCCGTTCGGGCTCAACGTGCAGCCTTGGAAGAACAACAGCGGTCTGCGCTACGAACTAGGGAAAATGCGATCCGACAAGCCGAACTGCAGGTGTCTGCAGCTCGTTTGAAGATGCAGCAGATCGAAGTACGTCGACAATCGGTGGTCGAGCAGACAAAGCTGCTGCAATTGGCTCAACAGCAGGTAATCGGTTCTGAGAAATTGTTGACAGGGCTTCAGAACGTCGCCAATGACGATTTGACGCGCGAGTTTATAGGACAGATGGACATCGATCGTCAAAAATTGGCAGTCGACGAGGCGCGATTGAAGTTCTTACAGCAGCAACAAGCTCACCATGACGCTCAACAAGAGATTCAACTTGCCGTGCAAGCTGCCCAGCAGGAATTGGAAGCCGCTCAGGCAGCCCTTTCGATGGCACAGCAGTCGGACCCTGCCAAAGCCATTGAAGCTCAATTGGCGGCTTTGGATTCAGAAGCCGGAAGATCGGTCATCACAGCCCCAAGCGAAAGTGTCGTTCTGGCCATCAATGCAAGCGTGGGTGGTGCCGCTGTTCAGACCCCGTTGGTCGAATTGGCTAACATCGAGCATTTGGTTTGCGAAGTTGAAGTGAACGTCGAGGACGCTGGCCGAGTGCAAGTCGGACAACGAGCCAACATTCGAAGCCGAGCGTTTGAAAAGCCACTGACAGGCGTTGTTACTGACAAGAATCGATTGGTGGGACGCCCACGTTTGCGATCCTTGGACCCGTTTGCCGCAGTCGACTACAGGACCGTTTCGGCCATCGTTGCTTTAGACGATCCAGTGCAAGCCAAAGAATGGCTTCAACTACAGGTGGAAGTAGAAATCGACACGGCTGGATCGACCACATCCAATTGATCGAACGGAGCATGAAGACACCTCTCGGGCTACTGAACCTGTGGCATCAGCGAACTCGAACGCTGGTTTCAACTAGTGGCGTAGCGTTTGCTTTGCTTTTAGTCTTTGCTCAATTGGGTTTCATGGGCGCGGTGTCGCATACAGCCACCAATACCTTTCGGCATTTGAAGTTTGACCTATTGGTTCGCTCTAGCCACTACGCTCATTTTTTCGAGCCCAGCCAGGTGGATCGACGCCTGCTGACGGTCGCGCAAAATACAGCAGGTGTGGCAGACGTCGCACCGCTTTGGATCACAGTTCTCAATTGGCAGCGAATCGTACCCGGTCGAGTTCCCTCCCAAGCACCCGATGTACAGCCCATTGGGGTGATGGCATTTGACACTAGCGACGAAGCCTTTAATCTGCCAGATTTACGTAGACTAGTCCAGGCAGGCAGTCTACGCGGAGACAATAATCTGTTGATCGATCAGATGACTCGGCCTGAATTCGAACCTATTAACGGTCGACAATTCGGACCAGAAGACATCGGCACCGAAGCTGAAATTCTTGGTAGTCGCTTTCGTATTGCCGGCGTGTATCGACTAGGCACGGGCCTGGCCGCCAACGGATCGATGATAACCAGCGATCGCGGTTACGCTCGACTGTTACCTGTCAACACGAAGACTACAGCCGCACTTGGTTTGGTTCAATTGGAATCCGGGCAATCGGCCGATCAGGTCCAGAAACGCCTATTGGACAGGTTTCAATTACAGGCGATTCAAGACCCTACCTGGCCGTCACAATGGTCCGTCAGCGTGTTGACACGCCAGCAGGCCATCGACTGGGAACGCCAACGCTGGCTGTGGCAAACACCGATTGGACTGATCTTTCAGCTAGGTGTTGTGATATCTCTGATTGTTGGTTCAGCTATTGTTTATATGGTACTAGCAACGGACGTAACGGAGCGATTGCCCGAATATGCAACTCTGTTAGCCATTGGCTACTCGCGTGGCTATTTGGCCAGCATTGTGATGACTCAGGCGGTGTTGCTCGCATTTTGTGGATTTGTCGTAGCATGGCTTTTAGCAGAAACGCTTTATCGATTCGTGACCTCCTATTCCGGAATTACTATGAGCATGGACTGGCAGCGCATTGCGCTGGTTTGTGTATTGGGCTTGGGCATGTGCAGCTTCAGCGGTCTATTAGCCTTGCGTAAACTCTGGAAAGCTGAACCTGCAAACCTGTTCTAGTTGATTACCTCAAATATCACTCAGCCTACTATCATCCAGTATCGTCACCGCCTGACCAATCAAAATGCGAACACCATTAGCCTGGAAAAACTTGACAGCTAGTTGGGGCAAATGCCTGCTGGCGGCTACTGGAGTTGGGTTTGCCGTCGTACTGATGTTCATGCAGACTGGCTTTCGTAATGCATTGATCGACAGCAACGTTCAATTGTTTTCGCTTTTTGATTTGAGCCAAGCCAACGTGGCGGTTTTCAGTCGCGCGCGATACAACCTTGCTTCCGAGCTGCGTTATCCGCGAGACACCCTGGACGTTTTGGCTGCGATGCCCGAGGTCAAGCAAGTTGGGACGGTCAGTATCGAACGCGGCACAGCCACAGTTCAGGTTCGTGGCCTTCAGGCCAGGCCTATTCGTGTACTAGCCCTAGACAAGGCTGCCCAAGAATTCTTGGCAGAACCCGCATTACGCGAACAGCTACTGGAAGCCGACCGTCAGGGCGCTTGCCTAATTGCTCAAGACAGCAAGCCGTTTTATGGCTTCGCCGACACCGCCGAAAAGGTTCGACTGCAACCTATCGAACTCAATGGCCGTGCATTAAAGGCAACAGGTCTCTTTCGACTAGGGACGGATTTTGGCAATGATGGAACGTTGCTGATGAGCCAACGACAGCACTCGCAATACTTTCCGTGGCGATCACCAACAGGCCGACCTGAGGATCTAGTGGATTTGGCCTTTTTAAAAGTGGAACCGTTGCCAGGCCGAACTATTGAACAAGTCATGCAGCAGATTCAACTGTTAGCTCCGCACCTACTGGAAGTGCGAACTACCAGTGGATTGGCTCAGCGAGAAAAAGATTTTTGGTCCAAAGCCACACCTGTCGGCAAGATATTTTTTATCGGGACCATGATGGGACTGATCGTTGGTGCTATCATCTGTTATCAGATCCAGTTCACTGACATCAATGATCACATGTCGGAATTTGCCACGCTTAAAGCCATGGGTTACAGCAGCGGCTATTTTTGGAGATTCATTCTAAGTCAGTCTTTTTTTCTTGCCTGTCTAGGCTTCTTGCCAGGGTGGTTAGCCTCGTACGCCATGTATAGCCTGCTGTCGCATTACAGCGGCCTTGTGATGATGATGACCTGGGATCGCGTGTTGCTGGTCTGGTGTCTAACCTTGGCCATGTGTATCTTTAGCGGCGGTTTGGCTATCCGCAAATTGTTTCGCAGCGATCCGGCAAGTCTATTCTGATAGACCTTTCCACCGTATTGCGGCGGAAGCATCGATATTTCAGGATCAATCAGTATCCTTCGACGCCAGTTATCAACCAAGGTTGGCATTGGCAACATCGAATCGACAAGCCGCCAACCGTCTCAGAAAGCGCCACCTCGGCTAGCTTCGCATCCAGTCTGCGTTTGACTTCATCAGTTTGAGAGCGAAGGTAGCCAGCTTGTGCTGCTGCGAGTTCATCTGGTTTGGTTTGCCCCAAGGCTTCCAGTCGCTGCAGTTGATCCAAACGCTGCCGCCAACTGGCCATTCTCTGATGTTCCAATTCTAAGCGTTGGTAGGCGAGTCGCAGTTCAGAGCACTTAGTCAGTACCGTCTCTTCAATCCAACTTTGATTGCCGCGAATCACTGTAGACAACTCTTGACGCATGCTTTCAGCCAGATTCGACTGGTCGCCGCAAGAGCATAACCATTTCTTCAATCCAACGGTGATCGGTACGGGTATGCCGTACCCTGTAATTGAGGTCACTAACAAGCTAACGAACATCGGTGCCGAATCTTCATTCACCTGGCTACACAAATATTGCCAAGCGTACAAATCACGACGGTTGCGCATGGCAAAGTGTACTAAGCACTGGCAGTCCAGTTCGCTCGAAATAATCGTCAGTGGTTCTACTAGGCACTGGCAACTGTCGTAGTCGATGTCTGTCAAAGCGTACAACGTATTGCGCAGTTGTTCGTCCTGAGCTGCAGCTTGTACACCGCTATCCTGCAAGTCGATTCGTTGACGCTGCAAGGATGTCAAATCCAGGGCGGCAGCGATTCCCTGCTTCAGCAGTTGATCCTGTTTCTTTGATTGATCATCCACCATTTGCTGACCAACTGCGATTAGCTCTTGCTGTAAGCTGATGGCGATTCGACTATAGTAGGCACGCATGGCCGTTCCAGCGCCAATATCCTGCTGGTGCGATGCTTGCAGTTGCAAGAAGCAAGCCATGGCATTTGCAGCTTGACGCTTCTTTTCGCAATCGTCACGATATTGGCGAAGGATGGTTTGAGCACGCTGGCGCAGAGCCGCCGAAGGCTGCCAGTTCTTGGCTGCTTGACAGCCGATCTCGTGGGCTCCCAGCGAATCTAGTCCTGAGTTTGCGCTCGCACTGGTCAGTGATACTGGAACCCGCCGACGCGAACTCTGCTGTGAGTCTATCCCAGGTTCAACCGCCACGACAAATTTGCAGCCAAACAGCAAGATGATGCATGCTACCATCAACCTGCTCTCGCGGTGGCGCTGATCGACAGACCGTCCGATGACGCTTCGAGACATAAGGTGTTTGGCTAGCATCCGAAATTGACTTCTGTGAGACCGGGTGAATCGCTTATTGGGGTCCTAGCGAACCAATCGAAAAGAGCGATCATGCATCTTCAGCATTCGCTGGGATACTGCGTTACGCAAGATACGCAAGATTTGCTTTTTGGGTCGGTAGTTCCGCATGAGACAAGTTGCGGGGCCACAGGACCTAATGCAGTCATTGCGGATAGAAAAAGAAAAAGCTCCCGGATTGGTGAACGAGTCCTAGGGGGGCGGAGGACTGCGAGCTATTAATCCGGGAGCATAGTTTGGTGCTACGACAAAGCACTCAAGCTTTGGCATAGGAAATAATTTCAGCGGTGAACTTCGAACATTCCGTTATTCGAAGGCCACCCTCATCTGCACATGTTCTTGTATCGAGGTTTAGCAGGCCTGGCATCCTTGCACAAGACCAGTTCAACCTTGAAAGACGGAACTCATAAAAAATTAAACTTCGCCTTTCGTCGACCGCTAATCAATGCGGATAAGTGATGGTCACATTACAGAGTGGGACCTTTCAAGGTCAAGAGCAATTCTCTGCCAGTTCATTTACAACTGTTGAAAATAGGTAGATTCACCGTTATGAATTACCATTTCGCTAGCGCTAGCATCGTGAGCTTCATCCAGCGAATGCTCCAGTCGGTCTAGTAGTCTCCCCGCCTCTTCATGATCGCCAGAATGCCCGACGGCTACGGCAAATTGCCTGGGTTGTGTGGCAAGCCCCCAATCTTGCAGCGCTTCATTGAGATGTGTCAGCATCTCGGCTGCTCGGTCCACAACCGCCTCTGGCGAACAGCCAGGCAAGAATACTGACGCGGTTCTAGGCCGAAACTGGCACAATAGATCGATCCCTCGTAAACAACTCTGAATGATCGATAGCGTTTGATGCCAGCTATCCTGATCCAGTGAATTCTCGCTGTGCTCCAAGGCTTCGATCATAATACAGCCTGCTGGCAGCCCAGATCGCTGTAGGTTTCCAAGCTGTTCGCCAACTCGATTGACATAGGTGCTTAGATCCAAACAGGTTGGAGCGTCTGGAGAAACGTTGATCGCCGCCTTTGACACCGCATCCGAAGCTTCTGTACTATTGATTGGCTCAGACGATCCTTCACTTTCGGATTGTCCAGCCATCTGTTCGTTGTTGGCTTGCTGTGAACCCGCAAAGTCTGCACCGTTAAACATCTGGCCTTCTGACATGCGTGTGTTGTAAACTTCTGGAAAGGCTTGCCAGCCTTCGGGGGTCAACCAAAAACCACGGTTCCGGCCGTTCTCCTTGGCCTGATACAAGCCTTCATCCGAGCGTTCGTAGGCAACCGACAGAGTGTCGCCAGGCTGAATAATCGACAATCCACCACTGGCCGTTACCGTAAGCTCAAGGTCTTCATGGTGAATTTTTTGCTCGCTAACGTACTTACGGACTTTGGCAGCCAGTTCTACTAACCTAGGCACGTTGTCAGCGGTAAAGATTACAGCAAACTCTTCGCCGCCGTAACGCGCTGGATAGGCAACCTTGTCGCATATCTCTGCCATCGAGCGGGCAAAACAGGTCAACACCGCATCACCGGCTAAGTGTCCGTATGTATCGTTAAAGCTCTTGAATCGGTCGATGTCAAGCAGTAACAAGCCGACAACTGTAGTATCGGCTTTGTCTTTGATCGTATTCTTCAGGTATTCATCCAACGCCCGACGATTGGCCAAACCGGTCAAGGCGTCGGTATGAGCTTGCTGCATCGTCTCTTCGATAATCTCAGACTGCTCGGCAAGTCGCTTTTGAGCCTCCTGCAACTGTCCTTGCATCGTTTGATTAGCCAAAATGATTTCGTCGATTGCGCTCAGCAGGTTGGAAGGATCCTCACCTGCTGCGGCTGTTAAGATTGCGCTAAAATCTTCCACTTTGGAACTGTGAGATGAAACGTCCGAACTGACTCGACTGGACAGCGATTGAATCTGACTGACTACACTTTGTATCTTCTGAAAATTGATTTGCTCGAGCGCTGAATCGATATCTTCCTGGAATTCTTCCTGTCGCGCAGCCAGCAGCGATGATGCGACGATCACGCCTGCGACTAGTCCGGTCATCGTACATAAAAACTCGATCATGCTTGGACACCTTGAGAGCGTTGGGTTTTGCCGATTGACCCAAAGACCAATTGAAACTCGGCAACATGCCGGTGCTCCATTGCCAAATTCTTCTTGACTGAAAAATTGGCACACCAAAGGCATAAAAATGGGGACCCTAGAGGTTAGGTCATAAAAAGGATTTAGTCAAAACGGTATTGCTAGCTAGACCTATCCATGACGAAGGTATGGATTGAAGCGATTTGTCGGGTCGGGATACTTGACCAATCGCTACAGATTCCGGATACTGACGGGGAAGTGAGCGGTAGAGCCCAACAGCCTTGAGACCACACCACGGATTCGCTCACAACCACAAGGCTCTCTATGGATGGGCATATCATGATTCAAGCAGGTGTATGTGACGCGACGTTACGGATTCGCAAGTTACTATCACAAAGTCCGATTGCCGAAGTTCGAAGATTGCGAGTCGAACAAGACGGAGATCAAGTTACGCTGCAAGGCCGCGTGCGATCCTTCTATGCCAAGCAGATGGCTCAAGAAACCATCCGCTGCGCCGCTCGTGGTTTGCACATCGTCAATTCGGTCAGCGTGGAATGATCGTCCCCAGTTGCGCCTCAATGGCCTTCTGTCCGGTTAGAAAGTCGATTTCGATGGCCAGCGCCCACAGGTCGCGGTGACCAATCCGAGCTTCCTGAATTTTGACCCAGTCCTTTAGGGTGCAAACCAACTTGGCGTCTGGGTTCTGTTGCTCCCAGCCGCACAGCCACTCGATGTCCGCAGCCGTATAGGCGTGATGATCGGGCCAAGCGCGCGTTGCCAGTACCCGCGAGCCCAGTCGACTCAGCCCTTCAAAAAACGCGGCAGGGTTCCCTATACCGCAAAAGGCTAATACTTGAGCCCCCCGGAGTTGCTCCAAAGGAATTTCCTGCCCATACCCGGCAATCAAATGACTGGCACGATGGCTGGCATGGGCCAGCACGGCCTGAGGCTGATAACGTTTGACCTGATCTTCCAGTCGGCTCAAAACGCTTTGGCTGGCTTGATCAGCACGAGTCAGCACGACGATGTCGGCCCGCGACAAACTGCTAAGCGGCTCGCGTCTTAGCCCAACAGGCAGCAGTCGCTGAGCAGCCCGAGAATCAGTTGCGTCGATCAACACGATATCCAAGTCTCGCGAGATTCTGCGATGCTGAAAACCATCATCCAAAATCAGCACCTGCATATCCAGCTCGTCGTGTGCAAGCCGAGCCGAAGCGATTCGATCCCAATGTTGCAGATGAGGTACATCAGGCAGTTTCAGTTCCAGCTCCAACGCCTCGTCATTGCGTCCATCATCCAGTTGTCCATAACCTCGACTAAGTATGGCAACTCGCAGTTCTTGATTTCGCAACCACTTGGCAACCCAGGCCACCATGGGACTCTTGCCTGTCCCCCCCACGGACAAGTTTCCGATCGATATGACCGGCAGCGGACTATCGTGTACCGCTAGAAGCTGTCGATCGTAAAATCGATTCCTAAGCTGAACAACTCCAGCGTAGGGCACACTGCCTAGCCACAAACCTGCACGCGCAATGCGATCCAAGACACTTGGATTGGGATTGCTCACCCATTCTCGCCAACTACTCATACGAACAGCCCATCAGAGTACCGGCCCAACCAACCAGGGGACAAATTCTTCGTCGCCTATGCCCAATTTCTCGCTACATGTCGGCCGTCCGCTAGCAACATCCAACAGAGCTTCAAATAGTTCTCGCCCCAGTTGCTCTAGCGTACTTCCTTCCAGTATCAGTCCGGCGTTAAAATCCATATCATCGCTTAGTCGATGAAACAGGTTTGAATTGGAAGCGATCTTGAAACTGGGCACCGGCTTGAATCCAAAGCAACTGCCTCGGCCAGTGGTGAAAGCGATCAGATTGGCACCTCCGGCCACCATCCCTGTTACACTGGCTGGATCAAAGCCAGGAGTATCCATGAATACAAAACCGTTTTGTTGGATGGGCTCAGCGTATTCATAGACCGCCTCAAGCACGCATGTGCCGGATTTCGAAACCGCCCCAAGAGATTTTTCAGTGATGGTTGTCAAACCACCTGCCTTGTTGCCAACCGAAGGATTGTTGTCAAGCTCCTCCCCATATTGAGCGCAGTAAGACTTCCACCATTCGATTCGCTCCATTAGCTTTTCGGCAACCGACTTGGAACGCGCTCTACGTGCCAATAAGTGCTCGGCACCGTAAATTTCCGATGTCTCCGACAAAATGACCGTGCCGCCACAACCGATCAACCTATCGGCTGCGCATCCCAACACCGGATTGGCCGTGATGCCCGAGTAGCCATCGGAGCCGCCACACTCAGTTCCGAGAATCAAGTGAGAAGCGCTAACAGCGGTGCGACTCGCTGCATTGACCTCGGGCAACAGCTCTTTGACCACTTGAACACCGCGCTCAATGGTTTGCCGAGTCCCGCCGCTATCTTGAATGCTTAACACGGGAATCGATCGCCGCGCTTGATCAGATAGCGAATCGCTAGGCAAATTGATCTGAAAAAGTTGTTGACTTTGCACCAAATGATCGATCGTTCCCTGCTAGCAAACAAGCCCCACCAGAAGACAAAAACAAAAGTAGACATGGCGAGGCATGGCCGACATGAACCG
>DAIRSD010000104.1:0-12194 GCA_036804625.1 Aureliella sp.
CGGCGATATCCTTTACAAGTACGCGCTAAGCCGCCTTGGCAAAGAGGAATTGGCAGAAGAGGTCGTTCAGGAGACTTTTTTTTCTGCTTTTTGCGCGTTGAATACTTACACGGGTGCAGCCAGTGAGCGTACGTGGCTTTTTGCTATTCTGAAGCGCAATATTTGGAATTGTGTCGCCCGCCGCTGGAAGGGCAGGCGACAGATCTCGCTAAGTGAAGAGGCCAATCCCGAGAACATCCTTTTCGGAGATAGCGGCAAGTGGAGAGCCAATGCTTTTCGGCAGATTCCGCAGATTGTGGAAGATGAGGCGTTTTGGCAGACCATTCGCGATTGCTTAGCCAGTCTCCCCAGCAATTTGGCCGATGTTTTTATGCTTTCTGTCCTGGAAGAAATAAATTCGGAAGAAATTTGTAAGGTTTTGGAGATTAGCGCCTCTAATCTATGGGTCCGCCTTCATCGGGCTCGACTGGGTTTAGCCAAATGCGTTTCAGAAAAGTGGTCCACCGATGGCAAGGGCTAGAACACTGTGCCTTGTGCATGTATTGGCTGACCATGGCTGAAGAACAAGAAAACCAATTTACCAACGAGCTGAATTTCCTATGAACGATCTTACGGCTGCCCAATTGATCACTCGCTCATTCTCCCAGAAGCTTAGCGCATCTGAGCAGGCGGAGCTGGAGCACTACTTAGCGCAATCTCCAACCACACGGGCCTTCGCTGACATTTCCCAGCGTATCCATCAAGTCATCGACACTAAAACCGGACTCGATTCGGTCGCGTCACTAAGCCCTGGCCTGAGCGATGTTGCGCGAGCCCGACTCGAGCGAAAAATGAAGCAACTGTTGGATAACCAAAATGCTCAGTCCACTGAAGCAACCGGTCAAATGCCACACCGCAAAGTGGCCGAATCCCAGCCCGATTACACTCGCGACACTCCTACAAAGGGTGATCCCCCAGCTGGGAATCGCCCCAACGATGCGGCAGGTCCAACTTCAGAGACCACCGATTCCTAGGCAGTCTTGGTTTTAGGTGATATTTCACCTGCTTAGTCAGATCGCTATTCCTGTCAACAATCGCTACAATAAACCCTGATTGTCTTGCCGCCGCCAAACAAGCTGCCCTGCGTTTTCTGGGACTGGGCTGATGGGAAATCCTGAGAGACTAGAGGTCGCAATGGACCGTGAAAGCCTGATCGATTACTTACACTTGGCGTTGACGGGCGGCGTGGGGTCAACTTTGCTTCGCAGGCTCCTGGATCATTTCGGCTCTGCCGCCGCTGTTCTGACAGCCAGTCCGGTGGAGCTTAGCGAAGTACCCGGTATTGGATTGGTTCTTTCACGCAACCTGCGCAGCCTGGAGGCTCGTGCGTTTGCCGATCAGACTTATGAAATCTGCCAAGAAAATGGAATACAGATCCTGTTGCCCGACAGCGACGACTTTCCTAGGCTGTTGAACGAAATTCCAGATCCGCCCAATCTGCTATTTGTGCGTGGCCAGTTGAAAACCTCCGATTCGCTTAGCATCGCCATCGTGGGCACTCGTACCGCTTCGCAATACGGTCGCGCTCAGGCGGCCAGATTCTCTCGCGGTTTGGCGCAAGCCGGATTGACCATCGTTAGCGGACTGGCACGCGGAATTGACGGAGCCGCACATCAGGCTGCGATGGAAGCTTCAGGACGAACAATTGCGGTGCTAAGTAGCGGCGTTTTAGACGTTTTTCCGCCTCAGCACACCGAACTTGCCAATCAAATCGCCGAACATGGCGCGCTGATCAGTGAGATGCCGCCGGGCAGTAAGCCGATGCGTGGCATGTTTCCTCGCCGCAACCGTCTAATCAGTGGCCTATGTTTGGCAACCATTGTAATTGAAGCGGCGGAGCGATCCGGCGCTCTGATCACCGCTCGTACGGCCGGCGAACAGGGGCGAGAGGTCTTTGCCATGCCCGGACTGGTGTCTTCTCCAAACGCACGAGGCTGCCACCGCTTGATTCGCGATGGTGCCATCTTGATTCAAGACCCTGAAGATGTTTTGGAAGCTCTGGGACCACTGGTCGACCAAGTACAGATCTCTCAGGAGCAAACCGTCAGACATCCAGGCGAATTGACGCTGAACGAACAGGAGACAGCGGTCTTGCAGGCGATAGCTACGGAACCTACATCCATTGATACCGTGATCGTCTGCAGCGGACTTCCCGTTCCTCGAGTCTTGAGTACGCTGAGCGTTCTGGAAATGAGGCGACTGGTCAGACGTGTTAGCGGAACCGTAGTCCAGCGCACCTAACATCACTCCCTAACGTTGCATCGGCTATCTGTGTTACTTGATGTCAATCAAATCCTAGGCCCTGAAGGTCTTATCGCCCGACGTTTGAAGAACTACGAAGTTCGCCAGCAACAGTTGCAACTTGCCGGCGCAATCTATCATTCACTTCAACATGGCGGACATCTGATCGCGGAAGCTGGTACGGGCATAGGAAAAAGCTTTGCCTATCTGGTGCCTGCCATCTTACACGCAACCTCCGATCAAAAGGAAAAACCCACATCGACTACATCAGACGATGACCAGGACCAGGATGCCAAGGTGCGGCGTGTGGTCATCAGCACCCACACGATCAGCCTTCAGGAACAATTGATTCACAAGGATCTACCGCTGCTCAACAGCGTGATCCCTCGCGAATTCAGCAGCGTTCTGGTCAAAGGCCGCAGCAACTACCTGAGCCGCCGACGTTACGAATTGGCAGGCACTCGAGCGGTTAGTTTGTTGGACGAGGGCGATCAATCACAACTGCGACAAATCAAACAATGGATCGCTCAGACCAACGATGGGTCTCTAAGCAGCCTGCCGTTTCGCCCCAGCCCTTCCCTGTGGGACGAACTGGCCAGCGACACGAGTAACTGCATGGGTCGCAAATGCAAGACCTACGACAGTTGCTTTTATTACTTGGCTCGTCGCCGAATTTTTAACGCTCAGATTCTTGTGGTCAATCACGCGCTGTTTTTCACCGACCTAGTACTGCGAGAGTCAGCCGGGTTCGGTCTACTTCCACCTTATAGTGCCGTGATCCTGGACGAATGCCACACCATAGAATCTGTCGCTAGCGAACATCTAGGCATTCGAGTTACCAGTGGTCAACTGCGATATACCTTGAACAAGCTGTTTAATCCGATGACTGGCAAAGGGCTATTTGCAGCCATGGACCTGCATCGCATGTGCGAAGCGGTAACCAAAGCACATTTGATGGTCGATCAGTTCATTTTCGACGTAGACCAGTGGTTGGGTTCCAGCGTTCGCGAAACCACTCGAGTAACCACTCAGAAAATCGTCAGCGATTCGCTAAGCGATCACTTCCTTTCTATCGCTGGAAAGCTGAATCATCTGGCTGATCAAAGCCCCAACGCGCCTACCTACAAAGACATTTCGTCGGCTGCCGAGCGGCTAACCAGTCTAGCTACTAATCTTCGATCATGGCTCAACCAGTCAGTCAAGGAGTTAGTCTACTGGGTGCAGCGCAGCACCAGTCGTATGGGACCTCGTATCGACTTACAAGCGGCCCCAGTCGACATCTCCAACTACATGCGAGAACTATTGTTGCAACAGGTGCCCAGTGTCATCATGACCAGCGCCACGATTTCCACAGGTCGCTCCGGTGGATTTGAATTTTTTCAGTCTCGCGTGGGCGCGACCGGCAGTCCCACGTTACAACTGGGCAGCCCGTTTGACTACAAACGGCAAGCTGAACTGATCATCGTGACCGATCTTCCAGATCCCTCCAGCGCCGCACAGGACTTCACAAACTCGCTACCCGAGATGATTCAGCGATACTTGCTACGAACCGGGGGACATGCGTTTGTGCTGTTTACCAGCTATGGCATGCTACGCTCGACGGCTAGTAAAATGCAGCCTTGGTTTGCGCAGCATCAACTGACTCTGTACAGCCAGGCCGATGGATTGCCACGCGGACAATTGCTAGAAAAATTTAAGGCGAACCCACGCGGTGCCCTATTTGGCACGGACAGCTTCTGGCAAGGAGTTGATGTACCTGGCGATGCCTTGGGCAATGTGATCATTACGAAGTTGCCATTTAGCATGCCCGATCATCCGCTGCTTCAAGCCCGACTGGATGCTATTCGTCAAGCTGGCGGTAACCCTTTTCGTGATTATCAGATTCCTGAAGCGGTCATCAAGCTGCGTCAGGGTTTTGGTCGCCTGATCCGAACGGCTCAAGATCGTGGCATCGTGGTTATTCTGGACCCCCGCGTGGTCACCAAATCGTATGGCAGGCAGTTTCTTTCCGCTTTGCCGGAATGTAAGATCTCGTACCACAACCGTCACGGATTTGGAGCCTCGAGCAGTTGATGTTCAGCAACATGCATTAGGGTTTTCAGTGCGGCCTGATCAACTGAACTCATCAGGCCATTGGAAGTCAACTGCCGACACTGTCAATTGATTGGACTGGGTCGCTACTACAGCAAAGTAGTCTTGATCTACCGGCAATCGATGAATTCTCCAGGAATGTGGGCTGGTCCAAAGATGCCGATGACAATTATCAGCTTCTTCCAAATGCAGTTGGATGGCAGGTTCGATTTGGCTGACCGCGATCTGTGCCTGATCTTCGATGGGCAATCTGAAACTGACCAGCTTCAAACATTCCGCAATCCCCAACCCCATCGCTTTCAGCAACGACTCCTTGCAGACCCACAATCTCAATAACTGTTCCACTTGTCGATGGGCTGGCAGCTCGCTCCATGCCTGCTGCTCGGCTGTGCTTAGGACCACCGAGACTAAGGACCGTGCATGAATCCGTGGCTTGAGGTGCTCGATGTCAACACCCACGATGACCGGTGACAAAGCGATCAGCCCCAGTTGTCCCGAGTGAGAAACGTTGAAGTATAACGGTGGTACCACCTCAGATTTTTTGGAAGTGCGTTCGTCTGACTGAGTACTTGCGATTAGGTAAGGCTTGCCCCAGCGCTCCGTTTTAATGACAACCCGGTTAGGCGCACTGTCCATTGTCTGGGCAAGCAGCCATCGCAAGGCGGCGCGACAACCAATGTACTGGCTAGTCGCGTGCGGCACCAAATACCGATCCGCCCGCGCTCGCTCTTCAGGGGTCAAAAGCTGGCGTAGCACCTGCAGACGATGGTCCGATAAATCCAACGAAATGCGGTAGACTAGGGTGCTAGGTAACTGCGACAACTATAGTGCTCACGCGATGAATTGGAGGAGGAAATTATGGCTTAAAGGCAGTACGACGAATTGGTCTTGGCATCTGAGGTCGATATCAGGCTAACCCACAGTCCAAGTCAAGCGGACGGACGACTGCTAGGCCAAAGTGAGGCTCATTATACGAACCGTTCAGTTGCCGTTGTCGCCAGGCTCAGGGGAAGTTGCTGAAAAAGTCACGGATCGGCGGAGCGGTCAGCGACATTACGGATCACGCAGACCATGCGACTCGCGTGCGTCGAACTTCTAGAAGCTTCTCCAAGAAAATTTCGACGCAACTATCCCACTGGGCGGTCCATGTAGTTATGATAGTCGTGTCTAGCAACCAGCAGCCCTGAAGCTGCATCGATTCCAATTCTACATCTAGCACAAAAATCTTGAACATGCCATCTCATTTCGATTCGAACCGCCTAGCGATTCTCAATTTCATTCGCAGTTCCTGTTTCTTAATTGCTACGTGGCCCTTAACCTTCCAGTTTTTGTTCATCTGCCCTTCGAGTAACGCGCAAGATACCCAAGTCGAAAAAGCCATGGTGACGCTTTTGAAGGCGGCTGGCGGGCGGTCAGAAACGTTTCATACTCGAATTGTGGCTGAAGGCACCATCGGCAACGTGAATGAGAAATTCATGCTGGACGTACTGAAAGATGGCACCGATTATGACATTCGCTTGACTCACCGGCAGTATTCGCTTCAACTGCGTCGAAGGTCCAGTGGCACAGCATTGGCCCTGCCCAATCATCAAGTTGCATTTGTGGCCACTGGAGAAATCGATTTGACAACCGGTGATAACTTAGACCCCAATTCATTGGCAGCCCGATTGATCAGTAGTGAAAGTGCTCAAGGTCAGATCGCTCCGCTGCTTTTTGCGTTTGAGCCGGCGCATGTTTTGAACTTGGCCAAAACCTCCATGGGCGCTAAAGTAGACCCGGCAACCGGCATTCTTTCGATTGGCGGCATGGAGATACGATCTCCTCAACCAGACCAAATCCAAACCAGTCTTAGCGGCATGAAGGTCCGAGCTGGCGTGTCTGAACTAAAAGAGCCACTGCTTCCTCACGACCAGTGGCCCGACTACCGCATCGAAAATGTTGATCGCCAACAACTGGAACAAACCATCGCTAGAGCGGTTCGTCGAGCGACTGAGATTTTGATGCCAGGTGAATCGCTTACGGCGGCAGGCGCTGCTCAAATTCAGGCTGAAAATGGTGAATCGCGAAATATCGAAGGACATCGGGTTATCCTGCTACGTGGAACTCACCAGCAGATTGGCCAAGCGCACGGGAAAGTACTACAGTACGAAACTGCCAGAACCATCGATTCGGTAATCCATGTCTATGGATTGCTGCAGACATTGGCTACAGGAAAGTGGTTTCCCAGCGAATTGGAGAAGCGATTCAAAGAACTGGAGGCCCATATTCCACCTGAGTACATCGAGGAACAACGCCAGTTGGCTCAGTCAATTGGACAACCGGCCCAAGTCATCCACGGGCTGAATCTGTGCTTGGAGCAGATTCACAGTGGCGGATTCGCAGCTTTCAATTCTGCAACTTCCAATGGGCAGTTGCTGCATGCTGGCATGCTGGAAGGCCTGGCCAACATGGCCTTGCTTGACGTGACTGTAAGTTTCATCATCTCGGTTGAAGGCAAGACTCCCTTTGCCAGTGTAGGCTACGCTGGCTTCACAGGTTGTATCTCTGGCATGAACCTGTCTCAGATCGCAATCAGCAAGACGTCTGACTTCCATACCGGGCAAGCCACGGGAATTCCTATGTCGATTTTGGCTCGCATGGCATTGGAAAAGTGTGATTCGCTAGAGAGCGCCGTGCAGCTTATTCAGCAGAGCCCCAGAAGTGGTCAAGGTGTCTTTCTGATTACAGATGGCACAGCCAACCTGGCAAGCGCCGTGCTATCCAGCGCAGAAATAACGAAAGTCGTGGACGCTGCAACCGGCCATCCGCGGCTGGGGGACACTATCAAAGATTGTGTTGTTACACCATGTTTGAATCAAATAGCCGAACTGCCAAAAGCATTAACCAGTAAGTTGAGTTCGCTGGACGCCGAGTCGGCGATTGGGTGGTTGCCTGAACTAGCCACCAAGGAATCGCCGTTGCAGAATGTAGTCCTATCGCCAGCTTCCGGCCTGCTGCACGTATCCAACACGTACCGACTACCTTCTGGGGAACAGCCCGTGGTCGTCAAGCTAGACATAAAAGAACTCGCCGAATCACCACTAACTCCCGTGCCACCTCAGTAGATGGCTTTGCTCCTGCAACCTTGCAACTCTGTGGTCAGGCATAGATCATATTCTTCTGCCACAGATTTTCACGGATAAGCACGGATTACTGAAGCTTTGATGTTTTTGTTCTTAACGCGGTGTTTGGGTTTTCAATAGAATCATACATTATTATTTAAACTGAACTACATCCGTGAAAATCCGTGTTCATCCGTGGCTGAGAAACGCGCACAGTGTAAGGCATAAAACTTCTGCCACAGATTTTCACGGATAAGCACGGATTACTGAAGCTTTGATGCTTTTGTTCGTAGCTTAATCCGTGGTTGCAAATTCTTGCTATGACGATTCCCGATTGAAGTACGGAGATTTAATGTACGCGCTGCCCTGGCTGAGCACCGCTGTCTGGACTCAAGAGATAGATTTCGTCGCCGCCTGCGCCGGCCGCAGCGACCATGCCCTCGCTGAGTCCAAATTTCATTTGACGCGGTTTCAAATTGGCGACACAAATGACCAAGCGACCAATCAATTGCTCGGGTTCATAGGCCGACTTGATGCCGGCAAATACATTCTTACGAACATCGCCACCCAGACTGAGTGTCAACCTGAGAAGTTTTCGAGCTTCCGGTACCTGCTCCGCTGCTACGATTCGTGCGACGCGAAGGTCTACCTTGACAAAATCATCGATCGTACATTCGGCCGCCAATGGTTCTTCGGTTAGCGGCTGTGCCGAATCTTGCCAAGCAGATGCGGCAGGCTGAGATTCGGTTGGAACTTCTGATTCTTTGCTCTCTTCAATCATGGCTTGTACATCCTTAGGATTCACTCGAACCAACATGTGTTGGAATTTGTTTACAGAATTGCCTGTTAACGGTGTTTGACTTTGAGCCCAACTTGTGATCGGGTCATTCAGCAACTGGCCGCATTGCTCGGCTAGCTTGGGCAACACCGGCGACAGGTAGATGGCCAACTGACGAAACAAATTGAGCCCGATCGTGCAAACGTCTTGCAATTGTCGGGCATTTTCCGGGTTCTTGGCTAGGACCCAGGGCTGAGCGTTTTCGATATAGGGATTGGCTCGATCAGCCAGTTCGATGATCAGCCGCATCGCTTTGCCATAATCGCGCGCTTCGTAGGCTTCCGCTATTGCGGCACCGGCAGCAGCCGCTTCGGCAAACAGACCTTCGTCATCGGGATAGCTCTCGGATAGTCCAGTTTGGCCTACAAACTTAGCCGTGCGACTGGCCAGATTGACGACCTTGCCCACCAAATCGGCATTCACCTTGCTGGCCAGTTCCTCCAAGTTCAGATCTAAATCATCCAATCGCGAACCCAGCTTGCTAGCGAAATAATATCGCAGAAAAGCCGGGTCCAGATGTTTCAAATAGGTTTCCGCTTTGATGAAGGTGCCTTTACTCTTGCTCATCTTTTCTCCATCCACGGTCAGAAATCCGTGAATGTGAACCTTGCTTGGCAACGAGTAGCCAGCGGTCTTCAGCATGCCAGGCCAGAACAGCGTGTGAAAATAGGTGATATCCTTGCCGATAAAGTGATGAATTTCAGTCTCTGGATTTTGCCACCACTCTTTCAGATCTTCACCGTGGATTTTGCACCAAGCCCAAGTGCTAGCGATGTAACCGATGGGTGCATCGAACCAAACATACCAGTAATTGCCAGGAGAATCAGGGATTTCAAAACCGAAATAGGGTGCAGGTCGCGAAATATCCCAATCTCGAAGCGGTTGATGCAGAAAGTGACCCTTCAAATAGTTAGCCACCTCTGACTGCAAACTCTGACCGCTCTGCGTCCACCGTTCCAGAAAATCATGCAACTGCTCAAGCTCTACAAACAAATGGCTGGCCGTTCGCAGCTCTGGCTTGGCACCGGAAAGAGTGCTCACTGGATCGATCAGATCTGCCGGAGAATAGGTCGCTCCACACTTATCACAGCTATCACCGTATTGATTAGTGGCCTGGCACTTGGGACAGGTACCTTTGACGAATCGATCGGCTAGAAATGTCGTGGCCACAGGATCGTACAGTTGACTGACATCCCTTTCCACGATCATGCCAGCTTGCCTGAGCGCACTCCAAAACGTACCGCACAACTGACGATTCTCATCCGAATTGGTGCTACCGTAATGATCAAAGTGAATCTGAAAGCCATCAAAGTCTCGTTGATGAGCCGCCTGCATTTGATCGATCAATTCCGTTTCGCTTCTACCCTCTTTACGTGCGCGGATCATCACGGCGGTACCATGTGTATCGTCGGCACAAATGAAGATACAGTGGTTGCCTACTAGCTTTTGGAATCGCACCCAAATGTCGGTCTGGATGTACTCGACTAAATGCCCTAGATGAATAGGACCATTGGCGTATGGCAACGCAGCAGTCACCAATATGCGACGCTGACGGGAAGGGCTAGACAAACTAAAAGAACTGGAGGTCATCAAGGTTCCTATTCAAAACAATCATAAAACCGGACTATGGCGGATGCTGTTACTTGAGTCACTCCGTTTCATTTCGAACGATCAACTGTGACTATTTACATCGTGACCATGGACCAATAACCTATGGATTGTAATCAATTCGTCACCTACTGCGATGCCCCCTGCGAGCCCCAGCGATCATGTCAGCTCATTCCAGCATTGATCAGGCCCTGTTGTTGGCCGTGCAATCTTTTCAAGGAGTAAAAGATGAAGACGGCCAACCCTACATCATGCACTGCCTTCGCGTGATGATGAACTTCACCGATCCAAGCCTCCAACAAGTCGCGATCTTGCACGATTTAATTGAAGACACTCCAGTCACACTGGAACAACTGCGAGAAATGGGATTCAGCCCGCAGGTTATCCAGGCCATTGGACTGCTAACGCGAACGTCAGACGTCAGTTACGCTGATTATGTCTGCCGCTTGAAACCCAACGCATTGGCCCGGCAAGTCAAAATGGCGGATCTCCGCGACAACAGCGATGTACGTCGCATGCTCTATCGTTCGACCAGCACGCAAAAAGACCTTCGCCGAGCAGCTCGATATGTGCTCAGCTACCAGTTCTTAGACGATCGCTTAACGCAAGCCGAATACCTTCAGTCCATGGCAGAAATTGATCCCCTCTAGTCGCCGATCATTTCGCGATCTAACGCCATTGGATCAAACACAACTGGTAATGGTAATTTTCGTAAGCTAGGCATACCATCATATCAGCTTTGACTGCACGACTAAGTGCCAGTTTGCCGATACTGATTATGGAACCTTTTCAGTTGAGGTAAAATAGAATGAAAACCAATCAGCGCATTGTGATTGTCGGAGGGCTGTTGCTAGCTTTCTGCGGCTGGTCTGTCGCTCAGCAGCCGACGTTGACCACTCGGGAGCCAGCCAATTTGAATATCGCCATGCAGGCCAAGCTAAGCGCATCGCAGCGGATCGTGGAAGGGCTTACCGCCGGCCATTTCGAGATGATTCGCAAAGGTGCCGAAGACCTTAAGAATATTTGTGAGTCCAGCATCTGGCGACCTCGTGAGGATCAGGTTTATTCCCACTACCGCAATGAATTGCAGCGAGCGGCTATCAAACTGACGGACATGGCTGACCAGCAGAATTTGGATGGTGCAGCCTACACTTACATGCACACTCTGACGACTTGCATCAACTGCCACCAATATTCTCGCGATGTACTGCGAGTGGCCGCCACGCCGCGCGGCGCCAATGCGGTTGTCTCCATTCCGGTCACTGAACAGCCTGCCGAGGTCTATCAGCGACCTATCATTCGATGATACTTCACACGTTCTCATAGCCACGAAGTGGAATGGCATCCAAGTGATCTTTGTTACTGGAGCATCTGGACTTCTGGGCAACTGTGTCGTTCGTGAGTTGCTGGCTCGCAACATTCCCGTGCGCGCACTTTGGCGGCCTGGCACTCCGCGACGAGCAATCGAAGGACTGGACATCCAAATAATCCAAGGGACACTCGAAAACGGTGACGCACTGACGCGAGCCGTCCAGGGATGTCAAGCCGTTATTCACTGCGCAGCCATGATTCATCTAGGCTGGACTCAACTGGAGGAATCCCGGCAAGTCAATGTCGAAGGCACTCGGCGGATTGTCGAAGCCTGTCTGGTCAATGCTTCTAAATTGATTCACGTGTCTACAGTGGACACGCTTCCGGCCGCTCGGTCGATCGACCGGCCCATCGACGAACGGTGCGATTCCGGTGTACCCAAAATCCCCTGTAGCTACGTAGTCAGTAAGCAAGAAGCCGAAAATGTGGTGCGATGCGCTATTGATCAGCAGCAGTTGAATGCGGTGATCGTCAATCCAGGCTTCATGCTGGGACCCTACGACTGGAAGCCATCTAGCGGCCGAGTGATGTTAGGCGTCAGCCGCGCACTGATCCCATTTGCGACGCGCGGCGGTTGCAGCCTTTGTGATGCCCGTGACGTTGCCAAGGCTATCGTCAACGCCGTGGATCAAGGTAAGTGCGGCCAGTCCTACATTTTGGCAGGCGAGAATATCACCTACCGGCAGTTGTGGGCCAATATCTTGGAAACCGTGGGACGCCCCAGACGAGTCTTCTGGCCCTATCGCGCTATTACGGTTGCCGGTTGGTTTTTTGATGCCGCAAATCGCCTGCTGCCCATCCAGGAACGATCCGTCAATGGAGCAGCCATCGCTTTGGGGCAACTCAACAATTTCTACAGTTCCGAAACGGCAGCCAGAGAACTTGGCTAACGCTGCCGACCCAGC
>DAIRSD010000105.1:0-12183 GCA_036804625.1 Aureliella sp.
CGGCTGACTATATCCAAACCTTTGCCTGGTCCTACCACCTGAACAAGCAACGATTCGATACCCGCTTCGCAACCTTCCATTCATGGCGGGATCAGCCCAGCCGCAATCACAGCCGCTTTGATAAGACCCAAGTAGTCATGTGCGAAGTCATACACATCAGAAAGCGAGTGGATTTCAGTGACCGCATCCAGGTCGATACTGACCAAGCGCAGAATGGGTTGATCGATCACGCGCAGCGCGCAGTCAATGGGCGGTTCGGGCAATTGATGCTTGCCCTGAACTGCCAGATCGATCGAAGCGTTGATCACCTGTGCACCCTCGGGAAAATCCATCCCCAAGAAGAAAATGTCGCTCCAGCCAGCGTGCGAAAAATCCATACGCACACTGGTACGCTCACGCAGTACCGGAAAAGCACCCGATCGATCGCGAGTTGTTAGTTCGGAACGAATGCGCAGCGGCAGATCGGCGGGATGCCCTGTACGAAACATCCATTGATTGCCTTTGACTGTTCTGACGCTAAGACGCACCTGATCGGCCAAGGTTTGAAAACCCAGTCGGTGGTACGCTACAGCCAGCGCGCTGCTGATGGCGATGCTGGGGCCGCTAGATTCTTGCTCCTTCAAGAACTGTCCGATGGCTTCGTGAAATCGCCGCTGCAAAAGGTGTTCGTAACCTTGAAACGGAATGACACCACCTGCGCGTCCTTGAAGTTGCTCGGGCAGATGAAAGCGATGAATCGCATATAAGAAGAATAGGGCTCGCACTCGATGGTACAGGTTATCGCTGACTCGTCGAAACGCATCTAGTTCTTGGCAGGCGGCTAACAACTCAGGTAGTGACATCGATTGGCAGACCTGCGATAACGCTTGGTCGCGAGTGGCTGTATCGTCCGACACGATGATCTCAACCAAATCAACGACACATTCAGACTTCCTTTGTGACAAAACGTCTTGCGGCAGCACGCTCATCGGTTGTCTCCCAACAACTGAACCAATTCGGTTAGCACTCGATCACGATCGTCACCCGACAATGCAATCGCCAATTGCGCGATCAGCAATCCATATTTTTGCCCGATGTTGTAACGCACGCCGTTCAGTTCACCGGCCAAATAGCGTTGGGTACGAGCCAATTGATTCAGCGAATCGGTTAGATTGAGTGATTGATTTGACTGAAGTCGTGAAAGTTGTTGTTTCAACAAATCGAAGATGGCCGCCGACAATACGTGCATGCCGAATAGGCACAGATAATTACCGGCTCGTTGCCCAGCCACGATCAGCCGTTGTTCAGCAACCGTTGGCGTAGGTTTTTCGATCACCTCAGCGACTTGATAAAGTCTTGGCTTCATAGGAACAGGCGTGCCGCCAATGACACCAAAGTAGCTTAGTTGATTTTCACGAGTAGGCTGAACTGCCGAAATCGCACACTGTTCGCGTTGGGCTAGTTCGATCAACTGAGCAGCGCAGGACCGCTGCGTACGACTTACGTACAAGTGGTCGCTGACCAGATGTAAAAACGGTTGATCGCCTACAAAGCTGCGGGCTCGCAATAGCGCGTCGCCATAGCCCCGTGGCTGATCCTGTTCAAAGAAGGTCAACCGATCGGCATAGCTGCCGGCGGCTTGACGATACTGCGGAACCGTACCAGGGCAGATCACTACAGCGATTTGGTCCACTCCGGCCTGGGCAACGTCGTCCAGCAGAGTTTCCAGAGCGGTACAGACATCGCCCGAGCGACTGACTACCGATTGAAGTGGCAAATGCGCCTGAGATTTCCCGGCGGCAGTGACAATGGCTTTTGTAATGTGCATCGCGAAATTCAGCAAGAAAACAAACAGTTGTGGAATCGCCCGGGGACCAGGGTCGCTGTGCTGAATTAGCCCGTTTGACAGGCCAAAAACCGCCTGGATACCTCAGCAAGCGAGCTATAGCGGAGGGCGCAAAACCGCTTTTCCACAATCTATTTTAATTGCTGAGCGGAATTTCTTTGAAATTTCCGGCCAAAAGTGTTAGTTTGACACCTTTCCGGTATCAGTTTTTCCATCGGAGACTACTCAAAGGAGTCCAAATCATGATCCACCCGGCGACGCTCGCAAGTGACCTGATGACCACCAAGCTAGTGACACTGTCCCCTGGCTGCGATGTTTTCTCAGCCATTGACCTGCTACTGAAGAACCGCATCAGCGGTGCCCCGGTCGTTAATCAGGCAGGGGATTTCCTTGGCGTCTTTTCGGAAAGGTCGGCTATGGAGGTGGTGGTCAATGCCTTGTATGATGGCATGCCGGATGCTGGCTTGATGCCTTTTGTGGATACCAACCCTCCGACGATCACACCGGACACCGATCTTCTGACTATCTGCCAGACCTTCTTGGATCAGGCAACTCGCCGGTTGCCGGTGCTGGAAGGCCGCCGTTTACTAGGGCAGATAAGCCGCCGTGATGTCATGCGAGTTGCCAGCCGACTGCAAAAAACGGAACAATCCTACCATGCTGAGCTACTCTACCTGTCAGCAATCAACGACGATTCGTCGGTGGTAATCAATCGGTTGTCGTAAGGCGATCGGCAGATGAAAACCTACCGGGCAGCTCGCGCTGCACCGCTTGAATTAGTAGCGGAAGTGCGCAAGCACTCCGGTGTCCTACGCAAGCACTCCGGTGTCTTTGGTAGATCGAGACCTGCTGCTGGCCTAGCCGACCACGTGAATTTCGTTAGAGATCTCGCCCATACCGCAAACTTTCCGCGCTAGTGACGCGGCTCGTTGTTTGGCTCGGGCGGTGGCCACTCGGCCTCGCAGCACGACCTGCGACCCCGTGCATTGGCAATGAACATCCGTCATGTATGCGCTATGCAGCAATCGATTGATCATGGTTCCAAGAGTAAACGGAGTGTACAGCGAACTGTTCATGCAGCACCTTAAAATCGGACACCAGGGATTGGGACGGGAGCACGACGAAATTGGAGCAATTGAAACCTAGCTCGAATTTGGGCTTTAGGCCAATCGTTTCGTCAAAAAAAATCGCGACTCAAGAGAATTCTTCGGCACAAGTCCTGCGAGATCATTCAGGAAAAGCTGGCAGACTACCGCTGAAATCATGATTTTCATCAATCCGGCTCTGCCGTTACAATCGTGACAATTGATTGTGTGCTAGCGAATTTGCTACAATTTCGGGGTTTCATTAGCCGCCTCCATACTGTCTGACCTTGGATTAGCTTGCCAGTTGCTAGCGGCAAGGATGCCTTGAGGGTATAAGTGGTATCAGTGGGCGCAATATTTCGTTTTTCAGTTTGAGTCTAAACTTGAACTTAAACTAAAACTTGCACTTAAACCCAACCCAACACCGTCCTTACTCAAACAACGCTAATAGCTCTGTAAGCGGTCACCTGGAAGCGGCATACATTGCATCATACGATTACGAACACGAGCGCGTGCAACTTTTAAAAGGGACCTGGCATAAGCCACCAAATTGCCAGAAGTACCAGAAAGACAACCATGACAACTTCACAACATAAAAATCAATACGAAAAATCGTTCTTCATCAATCGCCGACGCTTCCTGGAAACTTCGGCAGGTGCCTTAGCCATGTCCACCATGGGCGCATACGGAGTGGAGCTGGTCAACCAGAAACCTAAACGCGTTGGCTTGATAGGTGCCGGGTGGTACGGCAAGAGCGACCTGTGGCGATTGGCTCAGGTTGCCCCCATCGACATGGTGGCGATTTGTGATCCCGACCAACAGATGTTACAAGGCGCAGTGGAAATTGCTCAACAGCGTCAGAAATCGGGAAAGGCACCACAAACCTACAGTGACTACCGCCAGATGTTAGCCAAGCATGAGCTTGATATCGTCATCGTGGGCTCGCCCGATCATTGGCATGCACTTCACACGATCTCCGCGATCCAGGCCGGTGCCGATGTCTACTGCCAGAAACCTATCAGCCTAGACGTTCTGGAGGGTGAGGCCATGCTGGCTGCGGCACGCAAGTATGAACGCGTGGTTCAAATTGGAACACAGCGCAAAAGCACTCCTCATCTAATCGACGTGAAAAAGAGAGTTATCGAAGCGGGATTATTGGGCAAAATCGGCCACGTTGACATGTGTTGTTATTATCACATGCGAGCTAATGGCAACCCACCGGAGCAGCCTGTACCTGATTTCTTGGATTATGATCTGTGGACCGGGCCAGCGCCGCTGCGTCCTTACGACGGATTGCCGCACAGGCGATGGTGGCGAACCTTTATGGAATATGGCAACGGAATCGTCGGTGACATGTGCGTTCATATGTTCGACACCGCTCGTTGGATGCTGGATCTGGGCTGGCCCAAGCGGATCAGCTCCAGCGGCGGAATATTTGCGCAAAGTGACGGCAAGTCGAATATTAGCGACACGCAGACCGCAGACTTCGAGTATGACCATCTTGTATGCCACTGGCAGCATCGGACTTGGGGACAGCCTGTCGACCCCGATTATCCATGGGCGCTGTTCATTTATGGCGACAAAGGCGTGCTAAAAGCCAGCACGATGCGAGCCGATTTTATTCCGAATGACCCTCAAGAGAAACCGCTGCATTTTGAATGCTTGTTCGAAAAGGATCAGTTTCCAGAAGACGTGACGGAAGTCGACATCGAATTAAATGCTGCCCCGGCAACTCGACGCCACATGCTTAACTTCCTGGCTGCCATCGAATCTCGCGGCAAACCGGTAGCGGATATCGAGCAAGGGCATATTTCATCTGCCTGCTGTATCTTAGCCAATCAGGCGATGTTGATTGGTCGATCGATCAGCTACGACCCCCAGTCCAAGACCGTCCCTGGAGATGCCGATGCAACCGCCTTGTTGGAGCGCCCCTATCGAGGCCCTTGGCAGCGCCCTTTATAGTAAAACACTGTAAACGATCGCCGCCAGAACTCCACCCATAAGTGGTCCCATTACGGGCACGATTGCGTATCCCCAATCGCTGTCCCCTTTATTTTCCATCGGCAGCAAGGCATGTGCAATGCGGGGGCCCAGGTCTCTGGCTGGATTGATCGCATAGCCCGTTGTGCCACCCAGCGACAGGCCTATCCCAAAAACTACGAAAGCAACTTGCAGTAGGCCGATCGAACCTAATCCCAACTCTGCACCGATTTCTCCTGAACCCGTCGCTAGAAGCGGATTTTGAAAATGTAAAATCGCGTAGACCAAGACAAAAGTGCCAATCATCTCGCAAAGGAGCGCCTGGCCATTTCCGGGAATACTCGGAGCGGTACAGAAGCAAGACAGTTTTTCACTAGCGGATTCAGTTGCTTGAAAGTGCGAGCGGTAAAAGAGAAACACCAACATGGCACCCAGAATGGCACCCAACATTTGAGCCAACATATAGCCGATGGCCAATGAAAATGACATGTCGCCTAGTGCCAGTTTTGCGATAGTCACGGCAGGATTCAAATGCGCACCGCTGGCAGCATTCGCTATGGTCGCGCCTACAAATACGGCAATCCCCCAGCCGGCTGTGATCACGATCCACCCGGCTCCATTGCCTGATGTTTTCTTCAAAAGAACATTAGAAACTACTCCATTTCCTGGCAGAATAAGAATCAGAGTACCCACCACTTCTCCAATCAAAGCGTTCACGCCAAGTCTCCTTCAGTCCAAAAAATGAGTCGAACATCTTACATGCTGTAAAACTCTAGTCGATTCTGTCAGCAGCTAACAGTAGGCATCTAGCAGGTTTTGCCTGAATCGATTACTGAATTCGGCTTACGGAGACGAAAAAAGCACCGCACACCGGCTTGGCTTCTTCATCTAGGAATAGCCCCTCCAACTGAGTCTTACCAGAGTCTAGCCAAAGCTGAAATTCTGCAGCCAGATCATCCTTGCCGACCTCACAGGATTGTGTTGTCTTTCCGACCAATAGCTTGGCGGCAGTGATTGGTAGCGATCCGCCTGCGGCATAGCCTAAGTGATCTGGCGTATCCTTGTCACGTGGTGCCCAAGCCGGAGCGGCCGACCTAATAGAAAGCTTCGACTCAGCCGGCCAGCGACGCAAACTGATCTGGTAGGTTCCTGCTTCCGAAACTTCGATGTCCCAAACTCCACGCCTGCGGACACCGTCTCGCATGCGATGAAGGCTACTGAGCGCGTTGTCCCGCCATTCAGCGGCACTGAGCGTCGTCAGGTTCTGTGCTGGATGCCCCACGATGATCGAGGCACGTTGCTGCGTCTGTGGTTCAACTACTCGCCACCAGGAATCATAGATTCCTCTCATCCTTTCAGCCTGTTCAGGATACTCTTCGATCACGTTTTTCTTTTGGCCTGGATCTTGGGAAAGATTGTATAGCTCCGGCTCTCCTTTGCCCGTGCCCTTGCGATCGGACAATAGCCGCCAGTGGCCCTGCATGACGCACGTCATCTGAAAGGGTTCAGGCAGTCCGTATTGCACAATCAGTGTTCGGTCGGGCACCAGAGTATCGCCCCGCAACGCCTCAGCCAGACTAACGCCGTCCCATCGCGGCCCTGGTATCGGTTCGATATGACATAGATCGAGAAGCGTCGGCAATAGATCCTGAACCTGAGTCAATGCTGCGATGTCGCGTACTCTGGTGGCTTGACCGATCTGGCCGTTTGGCCAGCGAATGAAACATGGCACGCGATGACCGCCTTCCGCGAGGCGCGATTTACCATCACGCATCCCGGCATTAAAGTGGTCAATTAGTGCGTAGCCGCCATTGTCGCTAAGAAAAATGACGATCGTGTTATCATATAAAAGTTTTCCTCGTAGAAACGTATCCAGCTTGCCAACATTGGTATCCGCGTTGGCAAGCATCGCCAGATATCCAATCTGGCCCTTTGTCAGCTTTGGGTAACTTGCACCGATCAATTTTCGCAACTCGGGCTCCGCCCATTGAGGCCCATGTACGACGTTCAGCGGCAAATAGCAAAAAAACGGTTTTTGGAACTCAGCTTGCTGGTTCATCCAATGAATCGCAGAATCGAAAAATATATCGGTGCAGTAGCCTCTGAATTTTTCTGACTCTCCCTCCCTTAATCGCAATACTGGATCGAAGTAGTCGTTACACCAGTGATCAGAGAGCGAACCAATTTCTTGCAAGGGAAACCAAAGTGAATGCTGAAACCCTCGGTCCTCAGGTCGATGCGGGTAATTTTCACCCAAATGCCACTTACCAAAAATGGCGGTTGCATACCCAGAGGCTGCCAGATGCGCGGGCAGCATGGGAGCATCGGAACGCACCATCATCCGTGAACTGGCAACCATCGTGCTACCATTACGCATTGCATCCAGTCCAGTCAATAATTGACCGCGCGTTGGTGAACACATAGGTGCCACATGAAAGTTAGTCAATCGTACAGACGAATCATACAATCGATCGATATGCGGAGTTTCAATGAAAGGGCTGCCGTGACAACTTAGGTCTCCATAACCCAGATCGTCGATCATGATCATCACGATATTGGGCTGCGAAGCTTCTGCAATAACAGTTAACAAAGCCCAAACAACCAAAACGTACGCATTGTCCGAGTTGAATTTACAGCAGCTCAATTTGAAAAGTTGGCGTGGAAGCATTATTTATCCTCCTGTCCTCCCATGATGATAATTCCAATCAAACCGGAAATTTGTCGTCTCCAGGTAGCATAATCCAATCGCTGGAAAGCTTCCATTACCATGACCTTTCGAAACCCGAAGCCTCAACCCATTACCGACATATGTCGCGGCAAGTTTGCGTTGCCTGAACGATCTCTCGGTTTGTCGAAACAAAAAGATCTGAGAATATAGAAACGTTTGCTCGTTCTGTGTATATTGTTGACCAACTCATGTTTTTCGGTGGTTGATTCATATTGACAGCCACTGATTTCGATTGAGATTACGAGCAACTAGTTGCTCGTCCCAAGACGAAACATTTTGCGCGCGAAAAATGACACTTCTGAATATCCTATTGTTCAACAAAGGTACTCCACTTATGACGGTCAACCCATCTGTATTGTTCTGGACACTCATGTTGACGGGCGTTAGCAGGACTACTTTCCTCAGTGCCGCAACTCTGATGGATCGCCAAGAACTTGCTCGGCAGGTGACAATTCACCGGGATCAATGGGGTGTCCCCCACATCGACGCACCGACCGACGTGGCAGCGATCTTCGGATTTGGCTACTGCCAGGCAGAAGATTACTTTTGGCAAGTGGAAGAAAACCTACTGCGAGCGTTAGGGCGAAGCGCCGAATCAGCGGGAAAAAAAATGCTAGCCTCGGATATGCTGTCTAGAAACTTCAACATTGCCAACCTTGCGAAAGCTGAGTTTGAAAAGTTGAGCGATACAAGTAAGCAGATCAGCACCGCTTTTGCAGAAGGCATTAACCATTTTTTGGCAACTCATCCCGAGGTGCAGCCACGAATCATCAAGCACTTCGAGCCTTGGCATATCGTAGCTCATCGACGTCAAGCGCTTCTGGATTGGGCATTTTCCAAAGCTCATGTTTCTGAAAAAGAACATGAAGACTATGCATTATCGACCATCCAAGCTTCCAACGGATGGGCCATTGGAGCCAGTCGAACCCGCAATGGCTCTACGATGCTGTTCATCAATCCGCATCAACCTTGGTTTGGGCCAGGATCTTGGTATGAAGCTCACTTAAGAAGTGGCGAAGGACTGAATTTTAGTGGAGCTGCCTTTTATTGCTTTCCACTACCCAGCTTGGGTCGCAACGAACATCTGGGTTGGGGACACACCGCCAATCGTCCTGATATCGCCGATACATACCGCTTAACCTTTGATGATCCCGACAATCCGCTTCACTATCGAACAGCCGAAGGCTACAAGTTGGCTATACGTCGCACAGAGCTGATCAAAGTTAAAACGGCCGATGGAATGGAAGAGAAGAAATTGAATTTTCTGGATACCGACTTTGGTCCAATAGTCAAGCGCGAAGACGACCAGAATGCTATCGCCGTTCGCATCGCACGTTACGATGAGACGATCGGGTTTGATCAAACGCTGCGCATGATCAAGGCCACCAACTATCATCAGTGGTATGAGGCTCTTGGAGGGCTAGATTTGGTCATGTTCAATTGCATCTATGCAGATCGCCAGGGCAACATTGCCTACATCTACAATGGTGCCGTGCCGCGCAGAAAACCGGGATATGATTGGCAGAAGCCGGTCGACGCTGCCGACCCTTACACCGCATGGCAGGGCTATCACGGCCTAGCCGAACTACCTGCAGTGATTAATCCAGCCACCGACTATGTGCAAAACTGCAACCAGTCCCCTTACGAAACCACCGACGACGGCAATCCTTCTCCTTTGGATTTTCCGAAATACATTGCCGAAGAGGCTGATTTAGACACGACACGAGCACAGGTCTCACGCATGCTGCTTCGTGACATGCGCGAGGTGACCTTTGAGCAGTTTTCTGGATTTGCCATGGACCGTCGTTTCTACTGGGCTTTGATGAACCTACCCGTCTATCAGCGGCAATTCGAGTTGCTCAAGTCGCGCAGCCCTGAGAAAGCTGCCAAAATCCAGCCCTACTTACAGCACTTGTTAGAGTGGGATGGTGTATGCACACTTGGCAGTACCCAAGCCACACTCTGTTTTTATTGGTATGAAGAACTCTACGGACGCGCTCTCCTGCAACCGCGCCGACCGATGTTGCCTCAGTACATGTCGGATCCCGATGCCAGGCTGGAAGCGTTGGTGGTAGCGGCTGAAAAATTGGAGAAATCGCATGGAAACTGGAAAACTCCCTGGGGTGATATCTTTCGCATGGTTCGTAAGCCTGAGCTATGTGCTCTGCCAGATCTGATGACGTTGGCTGGTCAACGTGACAGCCTGCCCTGCCCGGGAATACCTGAGCATCTAGGAGCGGTTTTCAACACAAGCTACTTCAACCCGCCTTTATCCAAAAAGCAAATTGGGATTGCAGGGCATTCGTACGTGGCCTGTATCGAATTTGGAAAGGATCAAGTGCAGTGCAGTTCCATCAACACGTTTGGTCAGACCGGAGGCGACCCAGAATCGAAACATTTTTCTGATCAAGCCGAACTGTTTTCTCAAAGCAAGATGAAGACGGCCTGGTTCGATTGGCAAGACGTCCTTAGCAACGCCCAGAGATCCTATCAACCTGGAAGGTAGATCAACGTTAAATAGCGCTTCATGATCATTCAGACAGTTTCGGGCTCTTGACGAATTAGATGGGAGAAACTCCTGTTTGCAAATGAGAGCAGCATTGATTTATCCTCACCAGCTTTATAGCGCCCATCCTGCACTAGCAGGAGTAGGCTGTTGTGTATTGATTGAGGACCCTCTATTTTTTCGGCAGTATCGCTTCCACACTCAAAAATTGCTGTTGCATCGACTTTCGATGAGGGCCTACGAAAGGCGGCTGATGGATGCCAACATCAAGACCTTCTATTTTGGCTCAGCCGAACTGGAGCATTCTTCGGAGATTGGTGCGAAACTGGTCCAATGCGGAGTCCAGCAAGTTCAAGTTGTTGATCCGTGCGATGACTGGCTTCAAAGTCGCCTGACCAAATCGCTGCAGAAGTCAAAGATCGGATTGGAGATATTGAACGATCCCTATTTTCTGACTCCATTGTCTGAGTTCGAGCCCTTTGGTAGCGGTCGAAAAACGTGGTATTTCACCGATTTCTACGTGGCGCAGCGAAAACGCATGAAGATTCTTCTGGACTCCGATGGTCGTCCCTTGGGTGGCAAATGGAGCTTTGATTCGGTTAATAGAAGGAAACTTCCGAAAGGATTGCAGATACCTCAACCGAAACGGCCGCCGGCACCCAAAGAATGGAAAGCTACCGCCACCGAAATTTCGACTGAGTTTCCGAAGGCATTGGGGAGTACTGCCGACTTTCAATATCCAGTAACTGCCACCGATGCTCGTGCAGGCTTAGACAATTTTCTCAAACAGCGATTTGGGAATTTTGGTGATTTCGAGGACGCTATCGAACCTTAACAAGCATTTCTATTCAATTCGGTTTTGAAACCTGCGATAGACGTAGGTTTGATTTCGCAAATGGAAGTTATCCAAGCTGCTCTAGAGCACGCTGACGAAGTTCCGATCAACTCCCGTGAAGGATTCATTCGTCAAGTGATTGGTTGGCGGGAATACATGCGTGGGGTGTACCTTCATCTAGGTCGTCGTCAACGCACAAGCAACTACTGGAACCACCAACGACCTGTGCCTGCCGCGTTCTACGATGGGACTACGGGAATTGAACCAGTGGATACAGTCATCCATCGTGTCCTCAAGTATGCGTACTGTCATCATATTGAACGGCTTATGGTGTTGGGGAATTTTATGCTACTGTGCGAGATATGCCCCAATGCGATCTACCGATGGTTTATGGAGCTATTCATTGACGCCTATGACTGGGTAATGGTGCCAAATGTCTATGGCATGAGCCAATTTGCCGACGGCGGGTTGATAACTACGAAACCCTATATCAGTGGTTCGGCCTACATCCTGAAGATGAGCGGTTTCCAGCGTGGTCCGTGGTGTGAAATTTGGGACGCTCTGTATTGGAGATTTATCGACAAGCATCGTAGTTTTTTCAAATCGAATCCGCGCATGAGCGTCATGGTCGCTCAATGTGAACGCATGGGCTTGAAACTCCAGCAGCACCATCGAGTTGCAGATAAATTTCTAGAACGACTGTAGCTTGTCCTGCAATAAGCAGTCTATTCAAATAGCAATAGCTGTTGGCTTCCGTTAGTGTTGGCATTCTCATCGATGCTGCCGAGAATTCTGCCAGCAGCGGACATGCCACTCAGGAAAGCTCTTTAATTCGTGATCAGTGAATCCATGTCAGTGAATCCGTATGTCAGCTTGCGCTCAACTGCTGAACGAGCGAATCCCCCGCCAATCGACCACTGAGCATCGCTCCCTGAATCGAAGCGATGTCGGTGTAGTCACCACAGACGATCGGCTCAGAATCCGAAGATTCGTTTGGATGCTGCGTCGTTCTGGCAAATCGTGAAGGCAACATTTGATTTTGTACTGGCAGTGCGTTCTCCACCAAAATTGTCTTCAAGTGCCGCCACTGATCCACCTGGGCGCCGAACCATCCGGACAATTGGCTGAGAATCGCCTGGGTGTCGGGACAAACGGGGCTTTGCTCTTCCGAGGCCCGCACCTGAACGCTTACGGAAATTAGCGACTGTCCAGTGGCTGCGTAGT